>NZ_JBIWDU010000003.1:0-140119 GCF_044762155.1 Neobacillus sp. NPDC097160
CAAAAACGACTAAACCATCGTGCTCCAGTTGAATACCGGATCACGATGGCTGCATAGTCTTTTTTAGAGCTGTCTACTTGACGGGTGTAAGTCCATTTTGACAGTCTTTTTTAATGCGTTCCAGTAGGAAAACCAGAATTGATAATTGTCATGACTGTAAACCAGCCGAAAACCAAGAATGAAGCTACACCCCAAAATGCGCCTAAGAAGTTTTTATTCTTCAGTGCACTATATCCGCCGAAGGCAGCCAGCACGGTTACGATCGCAAAAATAATAACTAAACCCATGATTAATCCCCCTTTTTGGTATACGCAGGCAATGTGCCTAACAAGTGAAAAAAATTATGTAACTATATTATATACATTCGATTCCTATTTTATATTTTTTTCTTGCATTTGTCGAGGGCAAAAATAGTGTAATGTAAGTGCATTAATTTCTAATCCTAATGTTTTAGTGTAAAATAATACTAATGTAATTTGAATAGGAGGTTCTTTTTCATGAAGTGGCAGCAAATTCCATTAGGTGCATTGCAAACAAATTGTTATATCGTTGAAAATCCTGACCGGACATGTTTAATTTTTGACCCGGGCAGTGAAGGAAATAAGTTGATTCATTTACTGAACCAAAGAAAATTAAAGCCAAGTGCCATTATTTTAACACATGCGCATTTTGATCATATTGGAGCAGTAAATGTAGTGAAGGATACATATAAAATACCTGCTTATATTCACAAACAGGAAGAAAAATGGCTGGGCGATCCTGCATTAAATGGCTCACAGTTGTTTATGCATGTTGAACCAATTCGCGTAAATCCTGCCGATCACATTATTCATAATGAAGGGGCAATGAAAATCGGGGATTTTGAGTTTGATGTTTTTCATACACCAGGACATTCGCCAGGGAGCATTTCCTGCTATTTCGATAGGGAAGGGTTTGTTATCTCTGGAGACGCCTTATTTCAGGGCAGTATCGGCCGTACAGACCTGCCGGGAGGTAATCAATCACAGCTATTAAAAAGTATCCATGACAAGCTGTTAACATTACCTGAGGAAACCTATGTCTTATCCGGTCATGGTCCTGTTACAACAATTGGTGAGGAAATGGACAGCAATCCATTTTTGAATGGTTTTTAGGATAATAATATAGAAGACCCTTCTCACTGAAGAGAAGGGTCTTTCTGGGGGATGTTCTTTATTCATATAATGGGAGGGGATATTGTTAAGCTACTAACTTAACAATATAATAAAATTAACACTATGTCAATAGTGCTAACTAAAAAGGGGTTTACGATGATTACCTATTTACAGAACTTAATTTCAAATTCTCAAGCAGGATTTATCTCTTACGCTGATTATATTGGTGCAGCTCTTTATCATCCCGAATTTGGCTATTATATGAAAGATAAACAGAAAATTGGCCGCCAAGGTGATTTTATTACAACAAGCAATATCTCTGATGTGTATGGCAGGCTGGTAGCAAAATGGTTTTCCCACATCTGTCAAACCACAAACCTGCCAGCAATATTTTGCGAAATTGGGGCAGGAAATGGCCGCTTCGCTAAGTCCTTTTTGCAGGAATGGAACGAATCAATAAAATCGCCACTGCAATATTTTATTGTGGAAAGCAGCCCATATCATCGGAAATTACAAAGTGAATTACTGTCGCCCGATTTTTTTGTTGTCCAAGTGGAGAGCCTAAGCGAAATAGAGCACTTTGAAGGGATGATATTTTCAAACGAACTTTTTGATGCATTACCTGTCCATGTGATTGAAAAAACAGATGGGAAACTATTAGAGGTGATGGTTGGGATTCAAAAAGACGAATTGTGCGAACTAGAAATTCCATTAACAAATCCAGAAATTTTTTCTTTTCTAGAGGAAAGTAAAATTGCTTTAAAGGAAAAGCAGCGAATTGAAATACCACTAGCAATGGATAAGATGATGCAAGAGATTTCAACAGTATTAACCAAAGGCTTGGTTGTGACAGCTGATTATGGTTATTCGAATGAGGAATGGATGGATCCCCGGAGAGCACAGGGGAGCTTGAGAGGATATTATCAACACATGATGATTCATGATGTCTTGCAGCATCCCGGGGAAATGGACATTACTACTCATATCCATTTTGATTACCTAATTCAAAAAGGTGAGCAAGTCGAGTTGCAATTATTAACAAAACTTCGACAGGATGAATTTTTATTAAAAGCAGGTATTCTAAAGGAATTAGAAGACCATTTTGATCCCAATCCATTTTCAGAGGTAAGTAAGCGGAATCGAGCGATTCGCAGCTTAATTATGCCTTCCGGGATGAGCTCATATTTTCATCTAATTGTTCAGCAAAAAGGGATGCAATTACATGGAAGCAATGTGTTCACTGAATAAAAGAAAAGCCGGAGCATAAACTCCGGCTTTTTCTCAATGTCCTCCAAGCGGCATCATAAATGTTGTCCAATATGTGAAGCCAGCGAAGAAAACTGTTAAATATGCTCCGAACACCCATAAATACATACGCTCGGAAAGTTTAAGATAGCTTAGCAGAATGAAAAATCCTGTTTGGGCTAAGAATAACATCGCTGTTTTATCCAAATCACCCAGATAAAACATAACAGTAAAAATGCCCGTCCAGAAACCACAAACTCTGAACATGCGATCCATATGTATCCCTCCTTTTACCCCATCGATACCATCATTACAATATTATAAAGTAAAAGGAGGTGTAATGTAAATAATGGTTTCGAATTAGTTTGTCACAAGTGCTTGATAAGAGCAAGTATCACAGCCGGAAATCATGTTTTCTTTCTCGATTAATTCAACCGATTCGAAAAGTGCTCCGAACATTCCCTTTAAAAATTCATGGTGCATACTGCAAACTGTTTCCGAATGTTCTTCTGCAACCTCTTTAAATGGGCAATTGAAAATTTGGAAAAAGATTTTTGTTTTATCACCATTTGCTTCAAATTCCGGGTAAAAACCTGCTAGTGTTGCGGCACTTTTTAATATTGTTAGCTTTTGCTCAAATTCTAATTCCTCACCCAGAGATCTTTTTGCCATTTCCTGCTCAATCACTTCCGTACCAAATCGCTTCCCTGTTAAGAAAAGTGCTTCTTTACCAACTTCACCAAGTGAAATCATGGTTTGAATTGCAACTTTGGATAATAGCATATAGTCGCGGTATGGGAAATGAAGCTGAATGACATCGTCGGATAAACGATATAACCGGCTTGGCCGACCGCCTTTTCCCGTTTTCTTTGTTTCTGATGCTAACATGTTAACATCCTCTAACTTTGATAAATGCAATCTTGCTACATTCGGATGAATATTAAAATTTTCTGCAACTTCTTGAACAGTTACTTCTTGATGACGTTTGGTAATGTATTGATAAATGTAGTATCGTGTTGGATCTGACAAAACGTTTGTAATTTTTAATGTTTGTTCCATCTCTGTTCACCTCTGACCCCCATAATTTATTCCATTATAATACAGCAATTACAACAAGGGAATGAAGTTAACAATGTTAACACTATATGTTTAGAAAATGTTCACAATTACCGTCTTTATATTGTAACAATATTAGAAAAATGGTGTGTTTTATTAAATAGATGTGCATGTCAATGCTGGATTATTGGAATTATTGGAAAGGGGAGGGAAGCAAAAAAAATTGTAAAAAAAATAATTATTTTTGAAAAATAAAGAAGGAAAAGAAAGAACGATGTCGAAATATATGCAAAGAAAATTAAAAAGGTGGTGTTACCTATTGTTAGCGCAATTGAAATTTTAGCTGATCGAATCATTACAGATGCAGCACGGAACCAAGCAACAGATATTCACATTATACCAAGAAAGAAAGACACACTTGTTCAAATCCGTTTAACCAACAAACTCATTCCCCGGTTATCACTTCCCAAAGATGAATGCGACAGATTAATCTCACATTTTAAATTCACAGCCAATATGGATATCGGAGAAAGAAGACGCCCGCAAAGCGGAGCCATTTTTTGTGAAGTAGACGGACAATTAATGGGACTAAGGCTTTCAACTCTTCCATCAAACAACAGAGAAAGTCTTGTCATCCGGTTATTACCCCAACAAGAACAGATCCCTTTTCACCAACTTTCGTTATTCCCAGCAATGACACGAAAACTGCTAGCCCTACTCAAACACGCACATGGACTCATCATATTTACCGGTCCGACTGGATCGGGTAAGACAACAACCCTCTACTCGCTATTGAATGAAACGGCCCACTTATTTCATCGTAATGTCATCACACTTGAAGACCCAATTGAAAAAAACTATGACTCTGTCCTGCAGGTTCAAGTGAACGAAAAAGCAGGCGTAACCTATGCGGCCGGATTAAAGGCTATTCTTCGCCACGATCCTGATATCATCATGGTTGGTGAAATTAGGGATGCAGAAACGGCCAAGATAGCCGTACGCGCAGCCTTAACAGGGCATTTAGTTTTAAGCACAATGCACACGAGAGACGCCAAGGGTGCGGTATACCGTCTCCGTGAATTTGGTGTGAATTGGTTAGAGGTAGAGCAGACATTGATTGCTGTCACCGCACAAAGACTAGTGGAACTTACATGCCCATTCTGCGAGGGGGAGTGTTCACCTATTTGTTATTCATATGGAAGATGGAAAAGAGCAAGTGTGTTTGAATTGTTATCAGGAAGAAATTTAAACTCAGCGATGAAAGCGGCCAAGGGTGAAAAAACCGAATCACATTATAGGAGACTTAAAGAAGTGATTAACAAGGGGATTGCCCTTGGATATATTCAAGAGTCGGAATATGAACGGCTGGTGTTTGATCATGAAAACCCGTAAATGGTCTGTGAATGAACAAGCGATTTTCTTGAAGAGAACCGGTGAATTACTTGCACGGGGGTATCCAATTGCAGAAGCAATTGAATCCATAGCATTACAATTACCTGCGAAACGAAAGGAGGAATTATATGGCTGTTTAGAAGAGTTAAAAAAGGGCTTACCATTTCATGATGTCTTAACCACTCTCAGGTTTAACAAAGACTTAATCGGCTATGTTTATTTTGCAGAGCAGCATGGCAGCTTTGCCGATGCATTATTAGAAGGAAGTGAACTTGCACTTTTAAAGGATAAAGATTTACAAAAACTGCTAAAATTACTTCAATATCCGATGCTGCTTATATTTATTACAGGTGTGCTATTCATTTTTATCGAAAACACATTGCTGCCAAGGTTTACGACGCTTTTTTCGTCGCTTGGCCTTGAGGCGAATTTTTTCACAAAGGTCATCTACGCCTTTGACCATTATTTCCCGTATGTTGTCGGTGCTGTGTTAGTGCTTCTCATCCTAACGGCAATTTATTATTTTCTTGTATTTCGAAAACTCTCCATCCTGCAGCAAAGGTCACAACTCGTCCGTATTCCTATTGTCGGCAGGATCCTCAAATTGCTGTTTACACACTACTTTTCCATTCAACTAAGCTTCCTATTATCCGGTGGAATTTCAGTCTCGGAAGCACTGCTTCTTTTTGAAAAAAATCAAAGACAACCGTTTTACAGCAAAATAGCTGAAGAAATTAAATATAAGCTTGTTACAGGAGAAAAATTGGAAACCATTTTAGCTGCCTTCTCATTTTTTGAAAAGGAATTTCCGATGATTGTCAAACACGGCCAAGAAAATGGAAAATTAGAGCAGGAATTGCTGTTTTTCAGTAAACACTGTGTCACCAACATGGAGGAAATGATTGAAAAAAGTTTAAAAACCATTCAGCCCCTTCTTTATTTGTTTATTGGATTTCTCGTTGTTTCCATGTATTTAGCTATTCTATTACCAATGTTCCATCTGCTTGATGGAATTTAAGAAAATGGAGGATTCTTAATATGTTAAAAAATGAAAAAGGTTTTACACTGATAGAAATGATGATCGTAATGCTTGTCATTTCAGTTTTGTTAATTGTCACGATTCCGAATGTTGCCAAACATAATTCAAATATCAATAACAAGGGATGCGAGGCATATGTCAAAATGGTACAAGCCCAAGTTCAAGCATATGTAATGGACAAGAACAAGTTTCCAACACTTGATGAGCTTAAAACAGAGGGATATTTAAAGGATGTCAAAGGTTGTCCAAACGGGAATACAGTTGAAATTGATTCTAAAGGTAACGTCACTTCTGTTGAAAAGGTAGCATCAAATTAACAATGAGCCAAAATCAAAAAGGCTTTACCTTAATTGAATCCTTATTAGTTCTCTCGATCTTTATGATTATTTCCTCGATTACAGTCTTCTATTTAAAGCCGCAGCACTCTGTAATTGAAGATGAGGCCTTTTTAACACAATTGCAGGCAGACCTGCTATATGCCCAGCAATATGCAATTTCTCACCAGTATGAAGTGACAGTTGTCTTTATGCCGGATCAATATCTTTATTTTATGAGATTGCGACCCGATCTGCCGCGATTTATCGAGAGAAAATACTCAACAAAATATACTGTCAGGGAGGGCACCATCCCTTTATCTTACAAATTCTTAAGTGACGGAAATGTCAACAAGTTTGGTACTTTTTTTATCTATACTGAAAAGAAAACTTATCGACTAACCGTTTTGATTGGGAAGGGACGGTTTTATGTTACAGAGCAATAAGGGATTTTTTTTGCTGGAACTGCTGCTCTCATTGTCTGCATTGTTAATGCTAAGCTTATATTTATTGCCCATATTAATGGAGATAAGGCACCAATCCATGAAATTGGAAATAGAGAATACGTCGCGAAAAATAATGTATGAAGAACTGCAAGCAAAATTAATCGATAGTCAAACATTCAAAAATTACACAATTATCCGGAATAAGGTAGAATACAAAATCATTTGGAATGAAACAGAATCGTTAGGTCAAAAGGAGGTGTGTGTAAACGTTGAAAAAAATGCATTCCTTCCAGAATCGAAAGTTTGTGGTGTCCTCGAATGAAAAAGCTTTTACCCTAATCGAAGTACTGATCGCTTTTTCAATCTTTGCCACTATTATTTTCTTTATGGCACCTATTTTTCAAATTATCCTGAACACGAAAGGGAATGACGCAGAACTACAAGCGATGGAGTGGGAAGTCTTTTCCAGTCAAATGAAAAAGGAGATCCGGCTGTCCACACGTGCCGTAGTAGAATCGGGCCGTTTAATCCTTACCAAAGATACAGAAACTGTTCAAATTGAAATGTATGGGTCCAACTTAAGAAGACGTGTGAACTCAACAGGGCACGAAATTATCCTCCAAAACGTATCGCAATCCACCTTTTCGATCATCAATAGTGCTGTTAAGATAACCGTTACAGACACTAGGGGAAAAGAATATGTCGTCACATGCTATTCGTTAGTGAATTGGTCTGGTGGAACATGAAAAATAATCAACAAGGATTTACCTACCCGCTAGTTTTGTGCTTACTTATCATTTTTCTGCTATTTTTCTCCATGCATATTGAACAATTGCTAACTGAAAGAAAAATGGCCCATGAAACGGCAGCAATCCTCCAACAGGAATATTATTTTCTTTCATCAGTAAAGAAAGTGGAGTTGCTGCAACAAACTGGAGGAATTCCTGCCAAGGGAACGCTCATTTATGTAAATGGAACCATGGATTACCAAGCCGAAACGCCGTCCGGATCTAACCAGAAGGTAAATTTTACGCTATGTCTAAAATCTGGCGAAATTATTACAGGACGCGGCTTTTTTGATTTAAAGTCAAAGAAAATGGTCAAATGGGTAAATTGAAATACCCGTTTGAAAAAACAAAACATGGATATACTTTTAAGTGTAAGAAAAGGCAGGTGTGTCCGTGAAAACAAATGATTATGTTAAATACATGACCCAAACCATTGTAAAATATGCTGACCAGCCGAAGGATGAACGCAAACGGCTGCGTATTGAAAGAAAGCAAAAAAAGGCTGATTTTTGGTATAGATGGTTTGGAATTCTACCCTATATCCTTTATTCTGAAGTGAAAAAGAAACGGAAAATGTGAGGAAACGATTTAGGATATTTAAAAATCCATTACACTGTAATGGATTTTTTCTTTATATTGCTTTTTCCGTCAAATAGAAGAGCCCGCCATTGATGAAGGAGATGTTTATTTTTGGTTCGTATTGTTCTTGTAGAGCCTTTTTTTCTGTCTCGTAGCTTTCATTTTCATCTTCTACGTCCTCATAAAAATGATCTAACAGCTGCAAATCCTGATCCCACCGCTTCCGTGCATCATAAGCCCATGAATGGTCTTCTTCAGAAATTATTGATTGTAAATACGTTTCGATTCTTGACATGCCGCTCTTTGGTTTTACCAATGGCGATAATGTAAAGGAATAATCGGGAATTTTGGGGGTCAGCGGTATTTGCATTAATCGGTCGTGAAAGTCCTCAACCATTTGACCATTAATTAGCTGTAAGCCGATTGATTTAAAAACATCCCGCTTACGGTCACATTGATAGGAAATCTTAACATTCATGCATAACCACGGCAGCAAGGGAGTTTGGCTGCCGAGCTTGCGATGATTCTCATAAAGGCGAATATAACTGGCGAGATTTTTTGTTGATTCAAAAATTTGATGCAGACGTGGCGAACCAAAGTGGATCGTTTCGCCCTTGATATGATCGGGGGCTAATCCCTTATTCGTGATGAAGGTAAGCCGCATTGGATTTGGAACTCCGCCAGTTTTTTCTAAATAGTGCCAGTAAAATGGCCTGTTCATCAGTTCTTTATCCAGTTCAATTGTTAACTGGACAGTTAAAAAGCCTGGTTTATTTTCAAGTATTAGGCATTCATTTGCCTTAAAATAATTCAAAAGAAAATTATGAATTTCCTGCTGCTGCATGTGAATCCCCTTCCTTCATGGATTGAGCAAATTCAATCATCGATGATAAATTCTCCATTTTTATTCTCATTTCGCCTTCAGATGCGGATTGTCCAAAAATATCAATCAAATGATCTTCAATGTTGCCAAATTCCAGTTTTGTTAAGATATCATCAAGCTCACCAATTACTTTTTCAAATAAATGGATCTTTTCATAAAGGAGCTTTAAGATATGTTCTTCCACAGTATTCTTGATGGCAAAATTGTAGATCATGACATCCTTTTCCTGTCCGAGACGATGGATTCGGCCAATTCGCTGCTCGAGCCGCATTGGATTCCATGGTAAATCAAAATTAATGATATGATTACAAAACTGCAAATTAATTCCTTCACCACCAGCTTCTGTCGCAATCAACACCTGGGCGTGCTTTTGAAACAATTCCCGCATCCAGTCCTTTTTCCCGCGTTTAAAGCCGCCGCGAAACGGTACAGAAGAAATCCCATGCTGTTTTAAAAACCATTGCAGGTACATCTGTGTGGCTCGATATTCGGTAAAAATAATGACTTTATCATTTACTTTTTGAATCAATTCAAGTGCTTTTTCTGCTTTTGAATTTTGCTGGACGGCTTCTACCTTTGAAATTAAAAACTGAATTTGCTCCTCGAAAGCACGAGTTGGATTTTCCCTTTTTTGAAGCATATTTTTCAGAGTATAAAAAACTGCTTCCCTGCTGCTGCATGCCTCCCGTTGCAGCGTCATCACCGAGAAAGCACTAGTCTGAACCCAATCACCCTCATTTTTAAGCGTGTTTATCGCCTCATAAAGCTCTTTTTCAGGAGACGTGAATTTAATCGGAATTGTTTCCACATGGCGTTTCGTCCATTCAATTCCTGTATCAGCGCGGCGGTTGCGGATCATCACCTTGTTTACTAATTCTTTTAAATGCTCATCATCATTTAAAGACCGCGCATCACGTTTGTATTTCTCATAAAATGAAGTCTCACTGCCTAAATGCCCGGGTTTTAGCAGAGAAACTAGATTAAAGATTTCTTCGATTCGGTTTTGAATCGGTGTGGCTGTCAATAGTAAGCAAAATTTCTTTTTAAGATTCTGGACAAATTCGTAGTTTTTCGTTTTGTTATTTTTTAATTTATGTGCTTCATCAATGATGATGAGATCATAGTCTTGTTTATAGATAATATCTCGATGTGGGTTTCGTTTGGCTGTATCAATCGATGAAACGACAACATCACACTGTTCCCATACATAACTTTTCCTTTGGGTAATCGCAGGGATAAAAAATTTGCTATTCAGTTCAATCGCCCATTGGGTGACCAAGGAAGCAGGGACAAGAATCAAGACCTTTTTCACTAATCCGCGAATCATGTATTCTTTTAAAATTAATCCAGCCTCAATGGTCTTCCCAAGTCCAACTTCGTCCGCTAGGATGGCTTTTCCATTCATGTTTTCAATTACTTGTTTTGCTGTTTCGAGCTGGTGGGGAAGGGGGGTTAAATTAGGCAAATGATCTGTGGCTTGCAAGCCCTCGAATTCCGGTATCACCAAATGTTTTTCAACCCCGATTGCCAGCTTAAATAGCTCCCAATTCCCCCATGGACCATCGTTGTCAATTCTATGTAAAAAATCATCCTGCCAAGAGGAATCAAATTCAATTTCGACCGACATCATTTCAGCTCCTTTTCATATATTCATCTATCCTCAGTCACCAGATTTATGCGCTTACAGTTTTCTAATAAAGTTATTGCTCAATGTGTTGTTTTAATGGTAGGATGATAATAGCTTTGAAAGTTTTTAAATATTTTAATAAGGTAAATTACTTTATAAGTATAATTAGTATGACCAAATTGGAAAATATTATAATGCGAATGACAACAAGGGGAGAGACTACCGTTGTAGCGCCGAAGGAGCAAGCAGAAATGTGAATCTCTCAGGCAAAAGAACTCTTGTTTGACGCAGCTCTGGAGAGCGCTGCCCAATATAGGCAGCCACCAAAGGGGAAAACCATTTTTTGGTAAACTTTCAGGTGCAAGGACAGAGACCTTCTTTTATCCAAAGGGGGGCTTCTGTCCTTTTTTATGGTCTTTTTAGAATGATCATCCATCTGTTTGTTTTTCTAGAAGGAAGTATGGATAATAATTTTGCATGATTTTGGTAATGGGTTCAATCTCTTTTAAAGAGTCATTTATAACAAATAATGAACAAGTAAAAGATTGAAGGGGGACTTTATTGATGACTGGATTAAAACGTACTCCGCTTTTCGATGTGTATAAAGAAAATGGGGGGAAAACCATCGATTTTGGCGGATGGGAGCTGCCTGTCCAATTCTCAAGCATAAAGGAAGAACATGAAGCAGTCCGCAATCGTGCAGGCTTGTTTGATGTATCCCATATGGGTGAAGTCGAAGTCAAAGGATCTGACAGCTTAAGCTACTTGCAAAAAATGATGACAAATGACATTTCAAAAGTAAAAAATGGCGGTGCCCAGTATACAGCTATGTGCTTCGATAACGGCGGTACAGTCGATGATTTACTCGTCTATAAAATCGAAGACGACCATTATCTTTTGGTTGTAAATGCATCCAACATTGAAAAGGATTATAAATGGCTTGAAGAGCATGTAGAAGGTGATGTCACAATTGAAAACCTTTCAGAAAAAACAGCTCAGCTGGCTATTCAAGGGCCGCTTGCTGAAAAAGTCCTGCAAAAGCTTGTGACTGGAACAAATTTAAGTGATATTGGCTTTTTCAAATTCCAACAAAAAGTAAACGTAAATGGCAAAACGGCACTTGTATCTAGAACTGGTTATACCGGTGAAGATGGTTTTGAGGTGTATTGTGACGCAAAAGATGTTGTCGAATTATGGAGAGCCATTTTAAAAGCCGGTGAAGAGGAAGGTGTGCTTCCATGTGGATTGGGGGCGCGTGACACACTCCGATTTGAAGCGAATTTAGCCCTTTATGGCCAAGAGCTTTCACCAGAAATTTCACCGCTGGAAGCAGGTATTGGCTTTGCAGTGAAATTAAATAAAGAAGGCGATTTTATTGGCAAAACTGCTTTAAAACAGCAAAAAGAAAGTGGCTTATCAAGAAAATTAGTTGGGATTGAAATGATTGACCGTGGAATCCCTCGTCATGGATACCCTGTTTATATCGGTGAGGAGCTAATCGGCGAAGTAACTACCGGTACGCAATCACCTACTTTAAAGAAAAATATTGGCCTTGCCCTTATTAAGACGGAATTTACCGGGCTTGAATCTGAGGTTGAAGTTGAAATTCGTGGAAAACGTTTAAAAGCTGCAGTAGTTCCAACACCTTTTTATAAAAGAGAAAAGTAAAACATGAAGGGAGTTAGGTTTATGAAACATCGCTATTTACCTATGACTGAACAAGATAAGAAGGCTATGCTTGAAACGATTGGTGTTTCTTCAATTGATGAACTGTTTAGCGATATCCCTGAAAAAGTAAGGTTTAAGGGTGAGTACAACATTAAAGCGGCTAAGTCCGAGACTGCGCTAATGAAAGAGCTTTTTATGTTAGCAGACCAAAATGCTGACCTTAAACGAAATGTATCATTCCTGGGCGCTGGTGTTTATGATCATTACATGCCTGTTATTGTTGATCATGTAATCTCTCGTTCTGAATTTTATACTGCCTATACACCATACCAGCCGGAAATTTCTCAAGGCGAGTTGCAAGCAATTTTTGAATTCCAAACAATGATTTGCGAATTAACTGGAATGGATGTGGCGAACTCCTCGATGTATGACGGTGGAACGGCTCTTGCAGAGGCAGCAATGCTTAGTGCCGGTCATACGAAACGGAAAACAATCGTTGTTTCAACTGCGGTTCATCCTGAGTATCGTGATGTCCTTAAAACATATGCAAAAGGTCAAAATCTTGAAGTAGTAGAAGTACCTGTAAAAGATGGTGTAACAGATATTGAAGCGTTAACGGAATTAGTACATGATGATGTTGCAGCAGTAATCGTCCAATACCCAAATTTCTTTGGCAGAATCGAGCCGTTAAAAGAGGTTGAGGAAATCATTCATGCTAATAAAGGGATGTTTGTAGTTAGCAGCTATCCGCTATCCCTTGGTGTTTTGACACCTCCAGGAAAATTTGGTGCTGATATTGTTATCGGTGATGCACAGCCGTTCGGAATTCCAACTGCCTTTGGCGGCCCACACTGTGGATATTTTGCCGTAACGAACAAATTAATGCGGAAGGTACCAGGACGTCTTGTAGGGCAAACAGTAGATGATCAAGGACGTCGTGGATTTGTATTAACACTTCAAGCACGTGAACAGCATATCCGTCGTGAAAAAGCGACATCAAATATTTGTTCAAACCAAGCGCTCAATGCCCTTGCAGCATCTGTCGCGATGACAGCTCTTGGTAAAAAGGGTGTCCGTGAAATGGCTGCAGCCAATTTACAGAAGGCACATTATGCAAAAACTGCTTTTAAAGAAGCTGGATTTGAAGTCGCTAATGATGGCTATTCCTTCAATGAATTCGTTGTAAAATTAAACAAACCGGTTAAAGAAATAAATCAAAAACTGTTACAAAAAGGAATCATCGGGGGCTATGATTTAGGTCGTGACTATTCAGAGCTGTCTAACCATATGCTGATTGCCGTAACAGAACAGAGGACGAAGGAAGAAATCGATACTTTAGTGAAAGAATTGGGGGATCTGCATGCATAATCAAGACCAAGCGCTCATTTTTGAAGCTAGTACACCCGGACGAATCGGATACAGTCTTCCAGAAATGGATGTACCGGAATTAGATATCAGCACTCTTCTTCCAGCGGGGTTCCTTCGGATAGAAGAGCCTGAACTTCCTGAGGTTTCAGAGCTTGATATCATGCGCCACTATACGGCTCTTTCAAAAAGGAACCACGGCCTGGACTCAGGATTTTATCCATTAGGTTCATGTACGATGAAATACAATCCGAAAATTAATGAAAATGTTGCCCGCTTTAATGGATTTGCCCATGTGCACCCACTTCAGGACGAGAGCTCTGTCCAAGGTGCACTAGGCCTGTTATATGACTTGCAGCAGCATTTGATTGAAATTACCGGAATGGACGAAGTGACATTACAGTCAGCAGCAGGTGCACATGGGGAATGGACTGGATTAATGTTGATCCGTGCCTACCATGAAGCAAATGGAGATCTAAACCGTACAAAGGTAATTGTTCCTGATTCAGCACATGGTACAAACCCTGCATCTGCCACAATCGCAGGTTTTGAAACGGTAACAGTTAAATCAACGGATAAGGGTCTTGTTGATCTTGAGGATTTACGTAGGGTTGTTGGGGAAGATACGGCTGCCTTAATGCTAACCAATCCAAATACGCTTGGACTATTTGAAGAACATATCCTTGAGATCGCTGAAATTGTTCACGATGCCGGAGGAAAAGTTTATTATGACGGGGCAAACCTAAATGCTGTCCTTTCAAAAGCCAGACCTGGCGACATGGGATTTGACGTTGTGCACTTAAATCTTCATAAAACCTTTACTGGTCCACATGGTGGCGGCGGCCCTGGTTCTGGTCCTGTCGGTGTAAAGTCAGACCTTATACCATACTTGCCAAAACCAATTATTTCGAAGCGTGGCGAGGAGTTTGTACTTGATTATGATCGTCCACAATCCATTGGCCGTGTGAAGCCGTTCTACGGGAACTTCGGCATAAACGTTCGCGCTTATACGTACATTCGTTCCATGGGTCCTGATGGTTTAAAAGCAGTAACGGAGTATGCGGTATTAAATGCCAACTACATGATGAGAAGATTGGCTGAACATTATGATTTACCATTTGATAAACATTGTAAGCATGAGTTTGTCCTAAGCGGCAAACGTCAGAAAAAATTAGGTGTCCGCACATTAGATATTGCGAAACGCCTGCTTGATTTTGGCTACCATCCACCAACCATTTACTTCCCGTTAAATGTGGAAGAGTGTATCATGATTGAGCCGACAGAAACAGAATCAAAAGAAACGCTTGATTCCTTCGTCGATATCATGATCCAAATTGCCAAAGAGGCTGAGGAAAATCCTGAGGTTGTCCAGGAAGCACCACATACAACTGTAGTTGGCCGCTTGGATGAAACTATGGCAGCACGTAAACCAGTTTTAAAATACCAAAGAGCTTGATATGGGAAGAAAGGTCAGATTCGAAAAATGAATCTGATCTTTCTTTAGTTTGGAAACAAAAAAAGCTCCGGGAACATCCCCGGAACCTTTAGAGTCATCATTATTTTTTCGTCTTTACTTTACCAGACCACTTTTTGAACCCGCCTTGAAGCTGGGTAAGGTCCTTATAACCTCTTTTGTGTAAAAATTGGGCGGCACGTGCACTGCGCATCCCGCTTTGGCAATATAGGTAAACTGGCATGTCCTGTCGAATTTCCTTAATGCGCATTTTCATTTGTGACATTGGGATATTACGTGCTCCCAGAATATGACCGCCATCGAACTCATTCGCTTCACGAACATCTATAAGTTGTGCCTTTCTGTATCCCGAACGGAATTCTTCTTCAGTTACCGTTTTAACAATCCTCTTCTGATAGAAATAGGTAAAAACGGAGTAAATAATAACTGCTGCGAGAATAATTAATAAAACATAAAGTGAACTCAACTTCTTTTTGCTCCTTTCAAGCTTTCCTGCACTAGTTTTTATTATATAAGTCATTCCGATAAAGATAAAGATGAATAGTAAAAAATCTTTTCATTTTTGTCTAATAACATTATATCAGAAACAGCTTATTTTGAAATCATATCAGATTTTGGTAGACTTAAACTCGAGACAATTTTATAAAAATGAGGTTTTCGAATGAAAAAAGAAGTTTGGCGTTTTATTGACTCTGGAAATTGTTCACCATCCTTTAATATGGCATTAGATGAAGCATTACTAGATTGGCATAGCGAGGGAAAAATCCCTCCCGTCATCCGTTTCTATGGCTGGAATCCTCCAACCTTGTCTGTAGGGTATTTTCAAAAGGTTGAAAAGGAAATTGACATGGAGGCCGTGAAAGCGCACGAGCTGGGGTTTGTCAGGAGACCTACAGGGGGGCGCGGTGTTCTCCATGAGCATGAGCTTACATATAGTGTCATCGTTTCGGAAAATCACCCAAAAATGCCAAAATCTGTTACCGAGGCCTATCGTGTTATTTCAGAAGGAATCTTAAAAGGCTTCCATCATTTAGGACTTGAAGCTTATTTTGCCGTGCCAAAGACAGCTGAGGAACGGGATGCATTGAAAAATCCCCGCTCCGCTGTATGCTTTGATGCACCGAGCTGGTATGAGCTGGTTGTAGAGGGAAGAAAGGTAGCGGGCAGTGCGCAAACAAGACAGAAAGGTGTTATTCTACAGCACGGTTCGATTCTATTGGATTTAGATGAGGACAAGTTGTTTAGCTTGTTTAAATATTCAAATGAACGTGTTAAGGATCGGATGAAGAAAGCATTTAAGGATAAAGCGGTTGCCATCAATGCTATAAGCCCAAGGAGGATTACCCTCGATGAGGCGAAAGAGGCTTTTTATAAAGGGTTTGCTGAAGGACTAAATATAGATCTTGAACCATATCAGCTAACAGAAGAAGAAACCGCATACGTTCAAAAAATAGCTAAAGAGCGCTATGAAAGTGAAGAATGGAATTTTAAAAGGTAAAGTGGAGCGGCTGCAATGCCGCTTTTTTCTTTTTATTGGTTATTCCTTAAAAAAAAGAGGCAAGCCTCGAAATTTGTTGAATTTTCCTGTTTTAGGGCGAAAAACAAATAATAGCTTTTGTTTTCTCCCAAATCTAGTTTATTTTAAGTTTGACAAAATAAATGTTATTTGCTCATCATACAATATGTAGTGGTGTCGAAAATATTTTTGGTACTATATATTGATTTTTTATGTTTATCTATGTTAACGTTATGTTTATTAAGACAACTAGATATAGCATAAACTTACTAGAATCATACACAATAGAGAGATTTAATATTGAAGGAGTTGTTCTCATGTCTGTAGTTTTTAGACAAAAAATGAATATTGATTTTGAAAGGTTGAATGAGGATATCCGCCTGTTCCCCCAAGTGCACCCGGTTACCCCAGATATGAAAATAACTCACAAGGGTGTTTCACGTTTGGTCATGCTAGACCGATACACCTTCAAAGACACAGCAAAAATAACCCTCACAAATGGCGACTTTGTTGTTTTAACGATTAAGGAAGATCCGAAATTTCCAGCACGAGGATTAGGAACCATCATGGAAATTGATTGGGAAAATAAAAAGGCTAAGGTTTTGATTGAAGAGGAGTTTAGAGGAGCGCTAGATAATCCTGAGGAAACAAGCACTGGAATCATCGTTCGTTCTTTAGATGTCATTGAAAAGCCCCTGGAGCTCTTCTACGAGCAAATTGCGAAGCGTAATGCTACAGGTCTTGCATCTGTTGAAGAAACGGAAGAGAAGCGCCGAGAGTGGGCAGATAAGTTTTATCAGGAACTGGTTAATTTGAATTTTATTCCTGCAGGACGGGTTCTGTACGGGGCCGGGGCAAATACTGATGTCACATATTTTAATTGCTACGTAATGCCTTTCGTACCAGACTCACGTGAAGGCATCTCTGACCATCGTAAGCAGGTAATGGAAATCATGAGCCGCGGCGGCGGTGTCGGTACAAATGGCTCAACATTAAGACCTCGTAATACCTTGGCTAGAGGCGTAAACGGAAAATCATCCGGATCGGTTTCATGGCTGGATGATATTGCGAAATTAACGCATTTGGTTGAGCAAGGTGGATCCCGTTAACTACTCCAACGGCGGGATTAAAATCTCGTGAATTGCTGGAACACCCTTAGAGCCTTATCAACCACAACGTGACTGGCAACGGTGAGCGTGAAGGTTTGAAAATGATAAGGATTTGGGCAATCAGCAGCGAAGCGTCTCTGGAAACGGAGATGAACGTTCAACGACTATTGAAATTTCCTAAGGTTAATCACTATGGAAAGAGTAAACTGTTATTCTGGTAACAGAATATCGGGGCGCGAGACAAAGATTTTTATCTTTGATGATATAGTTCTGATCTCATGTGAAAGCATGAGAGCTAGGCAGAAATGACCTAGCCGCTCAATTTTGAGTAGTAACAAAACAGCGTGGAGCCCAAATGATAATGCTAGCAGATTTTCATCCGGACATTATTGAATTCATTATTTCTAAAATGCAAAATCCTAGAATTCTACGATTCTTAATTGAAAATACAAATGATGAAACGATTAAAAAACATGCAAAGGATAAGCTAAAACTGACGCCATTAACCCTTCAGGAAACGGCAATGTACCAGGGAATCGTGAATTACAAAAACATCCCAGGCTATGGTGGTTTTGATGAAAATATTATTGCCGATGCAGAAGAAAAATTAGCAACCGGTGGTTATTACACAGTTCATAATCCTGATTTCCTAACTGGAGCTAACATTTCCGTTTGTTTAACAAAGGAATTTATGGAAGCTGTTGAAAATGATGGTGAATATGAGCTTCGTTTCCCATATGTTGAGCACTACAACGAAGAGGAAATGAAAATCTACAACGAAGAATGGCATCAAGTTGGTGACGTTCGTGAGTGGGAAAAACTTGGTCACAAAGTGCGAGTATACAAAACAATCAAAGCTAAAGAGTTATGGAATTTAATTAATATTTGCGCGACCTACTCAGCAGAGCCAGGAATATTTTTCATCGATAACGCTAACGACATGACAAATGCTAAAGCATATGGACAACAAGTCGTTGCAACAAATCCGTGTGGAGAACAACCACTTGCACCATTTTCAGTCTGTAACCTTGCTGCTGTTAACCTTGCAGAAATGGCGGACAAGGAAACAAAAACTGTTGATTTTGAAAAATTAAAGAAAACTGTCGCTGTTGGCGTGAGAATGCAGGATAACGTCATTAACGCAACGCCATACTTCTTAGAAGAAAATAAAAAACAAGCTCTTGGTGAGCGCCGTGTCGGTCTAGGAGTAATGGGTTTACACGATTTACTGATCTACTGTGAAACTGAGTATGGTTCGCCTGAAGGAAATAACCTAGTTGACCAAGTATTTGAAACAATTGCAACGACAGCTTATAGAACTTCAATTGAATTAGCTAAAGAGAAGGGAAGTTTCCCATTCTTAAACGGAGAAACAAGAGAAGATACAGACCGTTTAAGACAAGCTTTCATAGAAACAGGCTTTATGAAAAAAATGCCAGAAGATGTACGTCAATCGATTTTAGAAAATGGAATTAGAAATTCCCATTTGCTAACTGTGGCACCAACTGGATCCACTGGAACAATGGTTGGCGTCTCAACAGGATTAGAGCCTTATTTCTCATTCTCTTATTTCAGAAGCGGACGTCTCGGAAAATTTATCGAGGTAAAAGCAGATATCGTGCAAGAATATTTAGACCAGCATTCAGAAGCAGATGCAGACAATCTTCCAAACTGGTTCGTAACAGCGATGGAATTGGCACCAGAAGCTCATGCAGATGTCCAATGTGTCATTCAACGTTGGATTGACAGCTCAATCAGTAAGACTGTCAACGCACCAAAAGGCTACAGTGTAGAACAGGTGGAAAAGGTTTATGAACGACTCTACCGTGGCGGTGCTAAAGGTGGTACTGTCTATGTCGACGGATCACGGGATTCTCAAGTATTAACTCTCAAAGCTGAGGAAAATACAAACGAACAATTATCAATGTTTGATGATAAACCAAAGCAGCATGTCGTCCTTGTTGATACAATTACTGACCTACGATCAACAGATGTAACAATAGGTTCTGAGGTTGGAAACACTTGTCCTGTCTGCCGCAAAGGAAAAGTAAAAGAAATGGGTGGCTGTAATACTTGTACCAATTGTGGTGCACAATTGAAGTGCGGTTTATAAAGCTTTCTAGGGGATGGAGATTATTTTCCATCCTCTTTCCTATTTAGAATATTTCTAACGGTTTGCATGATATAAATAGATTGAATTTACGACTATTATTTGAACAATCAAGCATCTTCACACGTTCTTCATCCTATTATGTTATCGTAAATCTAATACAACATTACAGGGTGAGCATGCATATGTACAATTTATTTAGTCAAATAAGTTCTTTCTTAAGTAAACCGTTTCTGGAAGTGGCAAATAGTTTAGAATCCTGGCCTATTGTATTTGCATTAATATTAGGGCTTGTCGGAGCGCTAGCCCCCTGTCAGCTTACAGGCAATATCAGTGCGGTTACACTTTATGGAAACAGTTCGATTCAAAAGAAAATTGTCTGGAAAGATGTTTTCAGTTTCATCTTGGGTAAAATAGTGGCCTTTTCTCTATTAGGTGGATTAGTGTGGCTGCTAGGCAAAGGCATTGAACAAAATCTAATCCTTTATTTTCCTTGGCTCCGGAAGATTATGGGCCCTATCTTAATCATTGTGGGATTTTATATGTTAGGTTTTATAAAATTAAGAGGAACTATAAATCTATTTAAGCAATCCAAGGAATACAAGCGGGAAAATCGATTCGGTTCTTTTATGCTCGGATTTAGTTTTTCTTTAGCATTTTGTCCGACCATGTTTATTTTGTTTTTTGTAACGTTAATGCCAGTGGTCCTGTCAAGCCCATATGGTTTCATTCTCCCGTCCATTTTTGCCCTTGGAACAGCCTTACCGCTCTTAATTGTCATTTTTATCATTTGGTATCTTGGCGGAAGTGGAGTGCTTATGAAAAAGGGGAGGAAATTTGGTACCTTTGTGCAGCGGCTGGCGGGAATTCTTATGTTACTTTTGGGAATATTTGATACAATAACTTATTGGTCTGCGTGAGATCAACATTGTGAACAAATTTCGAAAAGGTAAAGAAATTATTAGAAAAATATTACTCAACTTCTTTACATAGGGTAGGGGGGTATGGTAAGATACTTTTATAGAAGTTTACATTAATTAATTTTCACGAAGAAAGGTTGGTTTTTTATGGAGAAGATTACACTAAACGTTCAAGGGATGTCTTGCGACCATTGTGTGAAGGCAGTAGAAGGAAGTGTTGGAGGGTTAAATGGAGTTGCTGCTGTTAAAGTAAACTTAAAAGCAGCTACAGTAGATGTAGAATTTAACCAGCAACAGGTTACATTGGATCAAATAAAAGAAACCATCGATGACCAAGGTTACGATGTGAAATAAGTTGTTAAACGACGTGCTGCCCTGTTAGCACGTTCTTTTTCCTAAAATATATACCTATATGGGGTATTAGGAGTTGACTTATATGAGTCATAGTTTAAAAGAAACAAATTTACAAATCTCCGGGATGACCTGTGCGGCTTGTGCAACAAGAATTGAAAAAGGCCTAAACAAATTAGCTGGTGTGGAGTCAGCGAATGTTAATCTCGCCTTGGAAAAATCCGCAATTAAATATGACCCTTTGCAAATAAATGTCGATGATATTGAAAAGAAAATTAGGGATTTAGGGTACGAGGTTGTCACGGAGAAGACAGAGCTTGACATTACCGGAATGACTTGTGCCGCCTGCTCAGCAAGAATTGAAAAAGGGCTAAATAAATTAGAGGGTGTCCTCAAGGCAAATGTGAATTTGGCACTTGAAAAAGCAACAGTTGAGTTCAATGGCTCAGCCCTTTCAACTGCCGACATAATAAAAAAGATCGAAAATCTAGGTTATGGGGCAAAGCTTATAGAGGGAACAAAAGACACGAGTGACTATCGTGAAAAAGAAATTGCCAAACAAACGAAAAAGCTCATTTTTTCCGCCATCTTGTCGTTGCCCCTTTTATGGGCAATGGCTGGCCACTTTTCGTTTACATCATTTATTTGGGTACCTGAAATATTTATGAATCCTTGGTTTCAATTACTATTGGCTACTCCCGTCCAGTTCTTTATCGGAAGCCAGTTTTACATCGGTGCGTATAAGGCGCTTAAGAATAAGAGTGCCAATATGGATGTACTTGTAGCCTTAGGTACTTCAGCAGCCTATTTCTACAGCCTTTATCAAGCCATCTTGACACTTAGCGGAAAGGTTCATATGGTGGAGCTTTATTTTGAAACGAGTGCAGTATTAATTACCTTGATTATTTTAGGAAAGTTGTTTGAAGCAAAAGCAAAAGGCCGTTCATCTGAAGCCATTAAAAAATTGATGGGACTCCAGGCGAAGACTGCTGTCGTCGAACGGGGAGGATTGGAGCAGGAAATTCCCCTTGAGGAAGTAGTCGTTGGCGATATCCTTCATATTAAACCAGGTGAAAAGATTCCCGTCGACGGGATCATTATCGATGGTCAATCTGCAATTGATGAGTCAATGTTAACCGGTGAAAGCGTTCCTATTGATAAAAAGATTGGGGACCCTGTGATCGGTGCCACCATAAACAAAAATGGCTTTTTAAAGATCGAAGCTGCAAAGGTTGGCAGAGACACAGCATTAGCACAGATTATTAGAGTAGTGGAGGAAGCTCAAGGCTCAAAGGCTCCTATTCAACGCCTTGCTGATAAAATTTCGGGTGTGTTTGTCCCGATTGTTGTGGGATTAGCCCTTTTAACGTTTATCGTCTGGTATGTCTGGGCAGTTCCAGGAGATTTTGCTGAAGCCTTAGAGAAAATGATTGCGGTCCTTGTCATTGCTTGTCCATGTGCTTTGGGGCTTGCAACACCAACTTCGATTATGGCTGGCTCCGGTCGTTCTGCCGAATATGGAGTTCTTTTTAAAGGCGGCGAACATTTAGAAATGACCCACCGGATTACCACAGTTGTCCTGGATAAAACCGGCACGGTTACAAACGGGACCCCTGTATTAACAGATGTTTTCCCTGTTGAATCCTGGACTGAAGAAGAGTTCTTATCAATCGTCGGTTCAGCGGAGAAGCAATCGGAACACCCACTGGCAGAAGCCATTGTCCAAGGAATAAAAGAAAAAGGGATTCTATTAAAAGAAATCTCGAAATTTGAAGCCATACCTGGATTTGGCATAAAAGCAACGGTTGATGGAAATGAAGTGTTAATTGGCACAAGGAAATTAATGACCAAGTATGATATCAGTGTTGCAAGGTCGCTAAAAAAAATGTATGAACTAGAGACGGTTGGCAAAACAGCCATGCTCGTAGCGATAAATGACCAGTATGCCGGTACGGTTGCTGTCGCGGATACTATCAAGGGAACTTCCAAAATGGCAATCGGGCGTTTGAAGGAAATGGGACTTGATGTCATCATGATTACAGGTGATAATCAGCGGACTGCGGAGGCAATTGCTTCACAAGCTGGTATTGATCATGTAATTGCTGAAGTTCTTCCCGAGGGAAAAGCCGATGAAATCAAGAAATTGCAAGCACAAGGCAAGAAAGTGGCCATGGTTGGAGATGGAATTAATGATGCCCCGGCATTGGCGATTGCAGACATCGGAATGGCCATTGGCACTGGTACAGATGTGGCAATGGAAGCGGCAGATATCACACTAATTCGCGGCGATTTAAATAGTATTGCTGATGCGATCTTTATGAGCAAAAAAACGATTACCAATATTAAACAAAATTTATTCTGGGCGCTGGCTTATAATTCTCTGGGCATCCCGATTGCGGCTCTCGGGTTCCTCGCACCATGGCTGGCAGGTGCTGCGATGGCATTCAGCTCCGTTTCAGTCGTTCTTAATGCATTGCGATTACAAAAAGTAAAACTATAGAATGGATCCACTAATTAGGACAGAGTGGTTATAAAAGGCTGACACATAATTGTCAGCCTTTTGCAATTTTTACACTATTGATAGCTAGTATACTGAATATATACTATTTCGTTAGCTGGGTGATACACATGAATCAGATATTATTAGTTGAAGATGAACAAAGCGTATCAGGTGTAATAAAAGCATATTTAGAAAAAGAAGGATACCAGGTTCATAGCGCTTATACAGGATTAAAAGGGATTGATCTTTTTATGACCAGCAAATATAACTTGGTTGTTTTAGATTTAATGCTGCCGGATATTAGCGGAGAAGAAGTCTGTGAAATCATCCGCCACCTCTGATGTCCATATTTTCATGCTGACGGCGAAAGGGTCATTAAATGATCGCATCGAAGGATTAAAAATCGGGGCAGATGAATATCTGATCAAACCATTCAGTCCAAGAGAATTGACGGCAAGGGTAAATGCTCTCTTCCGTAGACTAAATGGAAAGGTTCATTCATCAAGTGTCATGTTTGACGATGGGAATCTGCAAATAGATTGTGAGAAAAGGACAGTTAAGGTTTGTGGTGAGGAGAGACCCTTTACCCCAAATGAGTTTGATATTTTAAAGATCCTTGTTGCTAACAAGGGCAAGGTATTTTTACAAAAAAGTGTCAATATTTTAGCGGGAAAATTAAAGTATCAGGATTCATTGAGGAGAAGATTAGTTTCTGATATATCTCATGAAATTAGGACACCATTAAATGTCCTACAAAATAAACTTGAGGCAATGATTGACGGGGTTTATCCGGTAACAACAAAGAAATTATATTATCTTAATGAAGAAGTCATTCGGTTTGGAAAATTAATTAATAGTTTAAATACTTTAAAGGAATTTGAAACGGAAAGTACAAAGTTATCATATGAATCAATTTACCTTGATGAATTCATTCTTGAAATATGTAAGGATTTTTATATGGATGCTGAAAAAAAGCATATTAGTCTTGATTATAGTATTCAACCGAATCGCAAATATTTGATGACTGGTGATAAAGATCAATTAAAACAAGTCTTTATTAACTTGTTTTCTAATGCCATTAAATTTACTGAACCAAACGGAAGAGTGCTAATTCAATTATATGAAAATGATAAAAATATTGTCGTAGAAGTTTGTGATAATGGTATAGGAATTCTGGAAGAAGATTTGCCATATATCTTTGAAAGACTTTATCGGGGAGATATAAGCAGGCAGAAAATCGAAGGGAATGGGATTGGCTTAACCATCGTCAAGAATATCCTCCAGCTTCACAATGCTGTTATTGGGGTAGAAAGTAAAGAAGGAAATGGTTCAAAGTTTACGATATATTTTGCAAAAAATGAAGTAAGTAAATAAAGTGGGGAAAGACCCCACTTTATTTTACATAATCTATTGGAGGTATTTGCTTCTGATTTCCTCTAGGTTGGCAGTTTTCAAATCGTTCACAACATCTATTACTCCAAGCAATTCCTCTTATTTAGATATCCTTTAAATCATCCACTACTTTAATGACCCCTCGTTTCATTCCCATCCAACAGCTAAAAGGAATATCTTCATTACCAGGGGTGAAATCTATGATATTTTTTCCACTTTGGAGTTTCTGTTCAACATTCATATCAGGCATTACGATTGTATTATTGCAACCGGTAATCTGCTCACCATCTACTACCCACTTAACAGGCATTCCCTTTTGAACATATAATGTATTTGGAGTATACCCGTAGACATTTGCTGTCATATTGAGAACTTGTACCCCATCCTTAATGGTTGCTTTTGTTGCATTAGATGCAGCTGCAGAATCGCCAAAAGCGCCAATATTGGTAAGTATCGAAGCTGGACTAATGTTCATTCCTGCCAGTGCTAAGCCCCTGTTGCTCATAACAAGTCCAAGAACAACAATAAGAATGCCGCTAAATTTAAGAATCTTCTTGGTATACCCTTTACTTAAAAGACTTGACAATGCTCCGAAGGTTAGCATTAGCGGGACTGTTCCAATCGCAAACATAAACATGGATAATGCACCGCTAATTGCACTGCCTGTTCCTAAAGCATATAGCTGCATCGTTTGCAGCGGTCCACAAGGCATTAATCCATTAAGCATGCCTATAAAAAAAGGTGTTTTAGGTTTAGGTTTACTTACTAATTTCAAAGCAAAAGTTGGTATTTTTAGTTGAAACTTTCTAAACGCTTTAAAGCCGGCCATATTAAAGCCCATCATAATCATAAACACTCCGGCAAAAATTTGCATTGCGGCTTTATTCGTTAGGGAAAGAGCAAAAACGGAACCAATGGCACCAACGATTCCACCAATGATGGTATAGGCTGTAACTCTTCCAAGGTTATATAAAATAGCTGGCTTCATCGCCTCAAATTTGTTTTTGCCTTCCTTTCCAATGGTTTGGGAAAGCATAATGCCACCACACATTCCTACACAATGGAGGGAAGTGATCAACCCAACAACAAATAAAACAGCGTAGGAAGCATTTTTGAGTTGATCCTCCATATTAAAGCTGCCGGTATTTATACCAAGTAGCAAAACAGCAGCAACAACAATGATTATTCCAATAAACTTAAAGCCTTTACCATTTTCAGTACTGTAGCCGACACGATTGATGGCTGCCTTCATCTCGTTAATACTACATAATTCATCATTAAACTCAATATCTGCGAATTGGCCAGTAAAATTTGCCTTAACATCAATGCCACCATTTATTTTTTTTACTGTTCTTTCGATTCGCTTCTCGCAAGATGTACAGGTCATATCGTACACCTTAATTCTTTCCTTCCGAATACTCATAAAAATTCCCTTCCTTTTCTGACAAAATCCCTATTATTAATGGATAGGTTAAGTTTAGAAAAAAGTTATGTTGACGGTATGAAGAAATATAGGTCTCCGGTGAACATTTTGTAGACAAAATAGGAACAAAAAATGTCCAATCCTAGTATAAAATTTTTGCTAGTCCGCGGTACTATTTTCATGATAAATCGATTAAAGATGTAACAATGAGTTCATCTTTAGGAGTGGCTGCCATGAAAATAGACGGCGTTTTTTCTGGAGGGGGAATTAGAGGATTTTCACTCATTGGAGCCTATGAAGAAATTGAAAATAGGGGATTTCAATTTGTCAGGGTCGCAGGAACCAGTGCAGGGTCTATCGTTGCCGCATTAATTGCTGCAGGGTACACAAGTAAAGAAACTTATCACTTGGTGGATGAGTTCGATCTGCCTAAAATGCTTGATACCCGTAAATCCATCATTCCATTTTCGATTGCTAAATGGCTGCTCGTTTATTGGAAGCTCGGCCTTTATAAGGGAAATGAACTGGAAAAATGGATGAAAGAGAAACTCGAAGCAAAAGGATTAAAAACATTCGCTGATTTGCCCCCTAATGCCCTTAGAGTGATTGCTTCAGATCTTTCGAATGGACGAATGGTCGTTTTACCTGATGACTTGGAAAAATACGGGATTTCACCAGGTTCATTCCCTATTGCGAAGGCAATAAGAATGAGCTGCAGTATCCCATACTTTTTTGAGCCGGTTAAATTACGTTCGATTGATGGTGTCAATATTTTGGTGGATGGCGGGGTGCTCAGTAATTTCCCAATGTGGCTTTTTGATAAGGATAATGTAAAAAAAGTCAGACCAGTGCTTGGGATTAAACTGAGCCCAAGTGAATATGAACATGAAAAACATAAAATAAAAAACGGTATCCAATTATTTGGGGCATTATTTGAGACCATGAAGGATGCCCATGACCAAAGATATATTTCCAAAAAGCATGTGGAAAATATCATATTTATTACTGCCGAAGGGGTATCGTTAACAGAATTTAATTTAACTGATGAGAAAAAGCAAAAATTATTTGAGATAGGCAGAGAACATGCGAAAAGTTTTTTGAATAAATGGGGATATTAAAAAGAAAAATCGAGTGTCTAAAAAGACGCTCGATTTTTCTTTTTACTCTTTTTACCATCGATGACGGTCAAGTGAGCAGGAGATTTCTTTTTTGTCTTGTTGCTTTTCTTTAAAGTTGATAATGTCCCAAGAGAAGAGCCCTTAACAGTGGTATCTCCACTCTTTTGCTGAAGTCGTTTTTTTGACTTTTTTGCTGCCTTAAGAAATGCCCGCTGCTCTTTTTTCTGAGGGCTCGAATTTGAAAACTTCCGAACAAGGAAATAAATAACCAAACCGATCAATGCGATGACAGCTATTCTCTGAATGAAACCGGCAGGATTAGCTGTAAATGAACCAATAAGGCCAAGTATAGCAAGAACAATAAGTACCCCAACAATAATAACGGGTGCCCGATTTTTCAAGAATGCCACCTCCCTAAGAGCATCTTAAGCATTTTTTTATTCTTTTAAACACATCAAAACAAAGATTTAGACAATTTCTTCACTTTTCATGTCGTACTCTGTTGCCTTTTCCCTTTTTAGCAGTTCGTTAAAGGAAAGAATCGCCACTTCGACTTGGTCATTATTCGGTTCCTTTGTTGTTATCAGTTGAAGCCAAAGCCCTGGAAGTCCCAAATACTTCAAGACAGGAATATCACGCAGTTTGTTGGTGATTTGCAAGACTTCAAAGGCGATTCCTAAGACCACCGGTATTAATAAAAGGCGGTCAACCACCCTTAACCAAAGTGGTGAAGTAGGAACTAGCAAATAAACAAAGACACCGACGATGACTGTAAAAAGAATAAAACTGCTGCCGCAGCGGTAGTGCAGGCGGGAATGTGCCTGAACATTTTCAACGGTCAGCTCTACTCCTGCCTCAAAGGTGTTTATTACTTTATGCTCAGCACCATGATATTGAAACACCCTTTTTATAAGCGGAGTAAGTGAGACAAAATATATATAGGAAAGGAGCAGCAAAAGCTTAAAGAAGCCTTCCACCAGGACTTGGGCAAAATCTGATGGAAAAATTGGTTTCGTTAATACTGCTAAGAAGACGGGTATTAACGTAAAAGCAAATTTTCCAAATAAGAATGAAAGGACACCGATAACAGCTACTCCTAAATACATCGTCAATTTAGAGACTTCTTTTTCTTTAATGGTTGCATCGTCTTTCGGATCCACATCAAATCGTTCTGTGGAGAAGTTTAAATGTTTTGATCCATTTGCACTAGATTCAATAATGGCAATGATTCCCCGAAGAAACGGGATTTTTTTAAGGCTACTTAAAGTAGGATTTGCTTTCCGAGGCAAATGAAAGTATTCTACAGAACGATCTTTCCTGCGAACTGCGGTAACATAATGATGTTTTCCGCCAAACATGACTCCTTCAACGACCGCTTGGCCGCCATATACGGGTTTTTGAGAATTGGACATGGTCATTAACACCAACCTATAACTTTAGTTGCACAATAGCAGAGAGGATAAATCTGTTTGTACTTAAATGTATTCTACTAGAAAAATGAAAAAACCTCTAGGAAGACAGAATATTTCCAACTAAATTTCGCAAAAAAATTTTTTGATGTAAGGAATAAACTTATAAGGGCATAATAATGATGGAATTTATCATTAATTTACGATTCGATGATAATGACATGAAGAAAAAAAGCACTTCCAAAATGATCACAGATAAACGGGGGTTTTTTACAATGACGAGCGAACAAAAATTGGACAATTATCCAAGACCCATGTCCTTTGTAACAATGGTTTTTTGGACTGGTTTATTTGGTGGAGTTTTTTGGGGAACAGTTGGGTATATTGCATCCTATTTTAATTTTACAGAAGTTGGCCCCAGAGTCATATTAGAACCATGGGCACTTGGAGATTGGAAAAATGGCTGGCTGGGAACGGTTATATCTATCATTTTAATAGGTGTGTTTTCTATTATTGCCGCTTTTATTTACTATGCAGTTCTAAGAAAATTTAAAGGTTTTTGGCTTGGGCTCGGGTATGGCATCGTTTTGTTCTTATTGGTGTTCTTTATTCTTAATCCGTTATTTCCAGGAATAAAGGCGTTTTCTGATTTAAGTAGGGATACCATTATTACGTCCATTTGTTTATATATCCTATATGGGATTTTTATTGGTTATTCCATTAATTATGAGTTTGAGCTTAATAAAGTGCAAGTGAATGAGGCTTCGACATAAGCTTAGATTAGTCGGAATAATTTGATTGTGCTAAAATATTTTTATCCTTAAGTGGATCAGAAAAGGAGAGAAGAAAAAATGGAAAAAATAGAGAAATTAAGATCAAATTTTTCACAACATGGAATTGATGGGATTCTTATTACCAGCCCATTTAATCGCCGCTACATCTCAAATTTTACTGGGTCGGCAGGAGTTGTATTAATTAGTGCTGACAAAGCACAGTTTATTACAGATTTCCGTTATATCGAACAAGCAACGAAGCAATGTGAAGGTTTTGAAATTATTAAATTTTCTGGTTCTATTCCCGAGGAAGCAGCACGCCTTGCAAAAAAATTAGGGATTCAAAAGCTTGGATTCGAGGAAGATCATTTAACATACTCTTCCTTTAAAGTTTATGAGAAAGAAATTGAGGCTGAACTTGTTCCCACATCAGGTATAATTGAAAAGTTACGCTTGATTAAGACCGATGCAGAGATTAATATATTAAAGGTGGCAGCAGATATTGCTGATGCCGCATTTAAACACATTTTAGACTTCATTCATCCTGGAAAAACTGAATTAGAGGTTTCGAATGAATTAGAGTTCTTTATGAGAAGAGCTGGTGCGACTTCTTCCTCTTTTGATACGATTGTTGCCTCAGGGCATCGCTCTGCACTGCCGCACGGTGTCGCTAGTGATAAAGTAATCGAGACGGGAGATTTAGTAACATTGGATTATGGCGCGTACTATAATGGATATGTCTCTGATATTACGAGGACAGTTGCTGTTGGTGAGCCTAATACAAAACTGAAAGAAATTTACAGTATTGTTCTTGAAGCACAATTGAGGGGAATGGCTGGAATTAAACCAGGTGTAACAGGTAAGGAAGCAGATGCATTAACGCGGAACTACATATCAGAAAAAGGTTATGGTGAATACTTTGGCCATTCCACAGGTCATGGTATCGGGCTTGAAGTTCACGAAGGCCCTGGGTTGTCAATGAAGTCTGATATCATTTTAGAACCTGGAATGGTTGTAACATGTGAACCTGGCATCTATATTCCAGGTCTTGGCGGCGTACGGATTGAAGATGATATATTGATTACGAAGGACCATAACGAAGCACTTACTCATTCTACAAAAGAACTTATAATATTGTCATGAATTTAGGAGGAAGTAACGATGATATCTGTTAATGATTTTAAAACAGGATTAACAATTGAAGTGGATGGCGGCCTATGGCGTGTCATGGATTTCCAACATGTAAAGCCAGGAAAGGGAGCAGCTTTTGTTCGTTCAAAGCTGCGTAACCTTCGTAACGGAGCAATTCAAGAAAAAACGTTCCGTGCTGGTGAAAAAGTGGAAAAAGCGCAAATTGATAACCGTAAAATGCAATACCTTTATGCTAGTGGTGATTCACATGTATTTATGGATATGGATTCTTACGAACAAGTGGAACTTCCAGCCAGCAACATTGAATACGAATTGAAATTTTTAAAAGAAAATATGGAAGTTCACATTATGATGTTTAATTTTGAAACACTTGGAGTGGAGCTGCCAAATACGGTTGAATTAGAAGTAACGGAAACAGAGCCGGGAATTAAAGGTGATACAGCTTCTGGCGGCACTAAGCCTGCAACTCTAGAAACAGGTCTTATCGTTCAAGTTCCTTTCTTTATCAACCAAGGAGATAAATTAATCATCAATACAACAGAAGCTTCGTATGTTTCACGTGCGTAACTAGTATAAAATTTAAAGGCCTTAGTCGAATTATCGGACTAAGGCCTTTTTTTTTCATAAAATTAATGGAATATATTATTTATACTTTCACTATCTTGAAAACTTCACTAAATAGTAAGAAATAGAAACTATTTAATTAGTTGCTTTTTGATAAAATTAATTTGTAACAGAAGAGGCGGAAGGGGTGATACAAACGATGAAACGAATTACTTCACTTTTATTTCTCTGCATTTTAATAGCATTAGTGGCTGCAGGGTGTAGTTCCAAACTCGATAGCGAAAAATGGGCGTTAGATAAAAAGCATGAGCCGCTGCCTGATTATGTCTTAAACACTTCAGAAAAAGTTCAAGAGACATATATAATGGCATCAAAATACCCCGAAGTAGTAGCACAGGTTCCATGTTACTGTGGCTGTGGTGTCTCGGACGGGCACAAAAGTAATCTAGATTGCTTTATTGATCAAATTGGCAATAATAATGCTGTAACTGGATGGGATTCGATGGGTGTCTCGTGAGACATCTGTGTCGATATCGCCCGGGAGGCGGTAGAAATGCATCTTGACGGTAAAAGCCCTAAGAAAATTTATGATTTAATCACGAAGAAATATGGAGATTCTGGAGATCCAACCCCAACACCTGAACCAAAGTAGGTAGTAGCCAATGAAAAAAATCCTAATCGGAAGCTACATTGTCATTATTATTGGAGTCATTTTTGGCATCGGCAATAGTGGTATTTTTAGTAACACAAACTCAAAAGCGATTGCAGCCGGTGAAAAGGTATATAACAAAAATTGCCTTGTCTGTCATGGACAAAAAGGAAAAGGTGAGGGCCCAAAAGTCGGTACGGCCCTTAATAATCAAAATTTTTTGAACGCTGTTTCGGATTCAGACCTTTATAATTATGTGAAATTTGGAAGAGAAGGTACTGGAATGCCAGCTTATGGCCCTCGATTATCAGAAAATGATATTAACAATCTTATTGTGTTTATGAGGGATTGGCAATCAGAAGAAATTGATTTTGATGTTCCAAAAACGATTTCTGGAGATCCAGAGATTGGAATGAAAAAGTACAATGTATATTGTCTAAACTGTCATGGTGAAGCAGGTGCCGGTAAATTTAAAATGGGTACAGCTCTTACTAATCCTCAATATTTAAAATATACAACAGATAAGCAAATATGGATTACTACTGCTTATGGACGAGAAGAAACCCGGATGGGTCCATCATTAAAGGGTCTTGAAGGCGTTCGGCAGTTAAAAAAAGAGGAATTATCGGATATTGTTAGTTATATTCGATCAGTAAATGTGAAAGAAGAAACTCCAAAGGATTATCTAAAGCCTTGAATCCATCCCAATGGATTCAGGTTTTTTTTATTCCAAAAAAATGAATTGTGAACATTTTGTGGTATTTCTATGACGAAAACTCAAACGTTTTTATGCTTTAACAAAATGTTCAAGAGTAAGCCAACAACAATGGATAGATAACGATTATATTTATTTCAAAGAGGACTATAGTGAAAAATATAACTTTCTACAAATGAGTTTTTGAAGTTCAAGGAGGATTAATATGCTTAAGAAAAAGTGGTTGGCATTGTTGGTCATTGCATCATTCTTCGCTAGTTTTATTAGTTCAAAAGCTAGTGCTGAAGCAGTATATCAGGCAGAAAAATTTCCTTTTAAGGAAATGCAAGTTCAAGTAATGCCGGAGTTTGATTACCCAGAGGATTGGGAATCTAGGGATATTCCATCATTACTGGTGGGCCAGTACGGAACTATTACAAACAAGAGCGGTCAAGACTATGATGGGAAAATTGAAATCCCCGTCCCGGCAATGGAAAAGGGGTTTGAAGCCTACTTAGTAGCAGAATTTCCGGAAGAGAATAAGCCTGAAGTACAGCGTCCATATGATGTAGACAAAGAAAAAGGGATCTTGACCTGGAAGCCGGCAAAAGCAATCAAAAATAATGAAACGTATAAATTTGTAATTGAGTACTATACAAAATCAATCGATGTGAATGATAAAAAAAGTTTTACATACCAAATGGTTAATAATGCTGAAATCGAACAATTGGATGTTGTTTTTTACGCCCCAATGGAGGCAAAGGAAATCAAGCTTGAGCCAAAGACAGAAAATAATACAAAAAATGAGTATGGTGAAGAGTTATATTACTACCAATATAAGAATGTAAAAGCTGGAGAAAACTTAAAATATTCCTTCTCATATAAGAAAGATGGTACGGAGTCTACAATGGAAGCAATCAACAAAAAGCAGCCACCAAATGACGAAAACCATAGTGGTGTAACCGCAACAGACCAAGTTAATAAGGGAGGCACCGATAATTCAAAACGTCCGATCATCGGAGTCGGTGGTGCATCGATTATTGGAATTGCACTTATCATCGCAGGACTTTTTGTCTTTCTCGGATTGAAAGGGAGCTCTCGAACATCGGGAACGAAAGCATTGGGTACAAAACACAAACCGCAGCCAAAGCAGCAACCGAATACCAAAAGAGTCAACAACAAATCTGATAACTCCGAGGAAAAGAAGGAACTGCGCAAAAAGCTTTTAACAGGGAAAATTGATCAAGAAATGTACGAAGAAGAAATGAAAAAACTAATCTAATGAGGTGAGTTGGATGAAGAAAAATACGATTGTTATGCTTGGCGGCTTTATTATTGCCGGGGCTATTGTTTTCCTCCTCATGGCAGCAACCCCAGGTTCAAGTGGTGTTGAGTTGACGATGAAAGAGCTATTGGCTACACAAGAGCAGCATCAGGACGATTTTGTTACGGTAGAAGGTTTATTAATGGAAGACTCGATTAAATGGAATCCAGACAAAATTGAATTGAAATTTGATGTTAAAGATAACGATGGTAATATAATGCACGTTATTCATAACGGTCCAAAACCAGATAACTTCTCAGACGGGGTTATTACGATTCTTCAAGGGTCCCCAACTAAAAAGAATACATTCGAAGCCGAATCAGTGAAAACAAGATGTCCTTCTAAATATGAAGGAAAAGATATGAAAGAATATGATCCTGAAACACATAAGGAAAAGTTAAATCAACCTCCGAAAGAAAAATAACAGGCTCAGTTAAGAAGGTGACGAAATGTTTTTATTTGCCAACGCAACAATTTATATAGGATTAGCAATTGCCATCTATTCGCTCCTCATAATTACTTTGGGGATCAGCACAAAAAATCAAAAGCTCGTCAATAGTGGAAAGGGTGGACTAATTGCATTATTTGTTTGTGCATCATTTGCGATGCTTTCCTTGTTCTATCTTTTAGCGACATCACAGTTCCAATATGAATACGTAAGTGATTACACCAGCAGTGAACTTCCGATTATTTACAAACTTACTGCACTTTGGGCAGGTAATGCCGGTTCATTGTTATTGTGGACATTCTTCTTAACGCTTTACATGATTATGATTGCTTTCTCGAGGAAGATGAGAGGAAACCCAATGGTTCCTTACATTTCCGCCATTCTAATGGCTAACGCAGTGTTCTTCTTCTTCATCTTAGGATTTGTCGCCAAACCATTCATTTTATTGGATACGGTCCCAATTGAAGGAAAAGGGTTAAACCCGATGCTACAGAACCCTGGAATGATTATTCATCCAGTAACACTATACCTTGGGTACGTTGGTCTTGCTGTTCCATTTGCATTTGCTATGGCGGCCTTACTTCTGAAAAACGTTGATGATTTCTGGATTAAAATGACGAGACGCTGGACGATTGTTGCCTGGTTATTCTTAAGTCTTGGAAATATCTTTGGCGGTCAGTGGGCATATGTGGAACTTGGCTGGGGGGGCTACTGGGCATGGGATCCGGTTGAAAATGCTTCCTTTATGCCATGGTTAACCGCTACCGCATTCTTACATTCCGTAATGATCCAAGAACGAAAAAACATGCTGAAAATATGGAATATCAGTTTAATCATCGTTTCTTTTGCACTGACACTTTTTGGAACATTCCTCGTGCGAAGCGGTGTTTTGACATCTGTCCATGCATTCGCAAATTCAAATCTAGGATTATACTTCTTAATCTTCATGGGCATTGCAGTCATTCTAGCATTATATGTTTTAATGAGCCGCTATAATCTGCTAAAACGCAGTGCCGGGGAATTTAATTCGTTTGTCTCAAAAGAAAGCAGTTTTTTAGTAAATAATCTATTACTTGTCGGTGCAGCTTTTGCGGTGTTCTGGGGAACTATTTTCCCGCTAGTATCTGAAGCCGTCCGTGGAACCAAAGTAACAGTTGGTCTGCCATTCTTTAATAAAGTGGAAGCACCTATTCTTTTATCGATGATGTTTGTCATGGCAGTTTGTCCAATGTTGGCCTGGCAGCGCTCGACAGTAAAAAATCTTAAGAAAAACTTTATGATTCCAGCTATCCTTGCTGTTCTTGGCATGGTGCTAATGGTTATATTAGGGATTCAAAAAGCATGGGCAGTCATTGGATACGGGGTTATCATTCTATTATTAATTACCCACTACTTAGAGTTTTATAGAGGGGTAAAAGCTAGAAGAAAAATGACGAAAGAAACACCACTTGTTGCCCTGTACCGTTTGATGGTTCGTAATCGCCGCAGATACGGTGGCTATATTGTTCACCTTGGTATCGCGTTTATTACCATGGGCATCATCGGTTCACAAAACTATGACCTTGAGACGATGAAAACAGTTTCATTAGGACAGTCGATTGAGCTTAAAGATTACCGTCTCAATTATGAACGTCTTGATCAAAAAAGAGAAGGAATTAACGATGTTGTCTATGCAGATATAACTGTTTTTAGGAATGGTAAAAAAATAGGTACGTACCAGCCGGAAAAGGTGTTTTATGGTAACTGGGAACAACCATCTTCTGAAGTAGCTATCATTTCTTCATGGAAAGAAGACTTATACATTGTGTTAAGTGCATGGGAAGACGATGGGAAGGCAACCTTTGTTGTGAAAATTAATCCGATGATGAACTGGTTATGGTTTGGTTCCTTCATGATTGTTATTGGGGCATTGTTCGCCGTGTGGAACGGAAAATATGGAAATGTCACTCCGAGATACACGGGAGTACGCAAAGAGGTGTCTTAAAATGAAAAATAAAATTTACCTTGGGCTCCTCATCATTGCTTTTATCTTTCAAGGTTCATTCATTCGAGTGGAAGCAAAGCAGTTCGATTATAAATCTCCTGAATTCAAAGCGGTTGCCCAGCAGTTCGCCTGTACTTGCGGCTGCGGCCAGGATCATTATGAATGTGATCCCAATACATGCAATCTCACAACTGAGTTTAAAAAGGATTTAGTTGAGATGATGAACAAAGGCTGGGATAAGGATAAAATCCGTGAATACTATGTCAATATTTACGGTGAAGAAATATTAACTTCACCTGAGAAAAGTGGTTTTAGCCTAACAGCATGGGTTCTCCCATTTGTTGTATTAGGAGCAGCAGGTATAGTTGTATTTTTCATCATTCGTAAATGGGTGAAGAAAAAAGGAACAGAAGACGTAGTCGATGAAATCACGAGCACCGAGAAAGAAGTTGAAGAGGAAATCCTATCTTCCATGATCGATGAAGAACGTAAAAAGTATCTTTAGGATGTGAACAAAATGCACGATATCTCAATCATTTCGATGATTTTCACTGCCGCATTGGCGCTTGTTTGTCTATTTATAATATTATCACCGTTATTTAAGTGGGATGAGTATTTACATGTTAATGCAAAAGGTCAGGATTTGGCGTCAACAAAAGAAGCACTCTTGACAACGCTTAACGAGATTGAGTTTGAGTACAAAATGGATAAAATCTCACACGCAGATTATAAAAATTTAAAGAAACAATACGAAACAGAAGTGGCCAGTATTATGAAGGAAGAAGAACAAAATGTGGAGTCAAGTGTTGATAAAGAGTTAATGGCAGAAGTGGAAAAGGAAATTGAAGCACAAATGAAAAGCTATAAGAATAAAAAGGGGGAAGGAAAGTGATCAAGAAAATCACAGTCTTCTTCCTCGGCCTGATGCTGTTGATCCCGTTCTATGGATTAGCAGCATCCGAATCGAAAATTTCAGTTGATATGCATTACCTTGTTGTCAGCTCGGCTGAAGATGGTTCAACGAATATGATGAATATGGTGAATTACACCAACACTACTGCTGAAGAATATAAAGGCGACGGGAAAGGTGAAGCAGTATTAAACGTCACCCTTCCGGAAGGAGCAAAAGATCTTAATTTCTTAGATAACCAAATTGCCTTTAAACAGGAAGACAAAGGTTTTATAACAACCATTCCAGTCCCGGCAAATCAAACAATGGTGCTTCCGTTTAGCTACAGAATGCCGAAGGGAAAAGAAATTAAGCTAACGGTTAATTATCCGGTACAAATCATGCAAATCCTCGTTCCAGAGGGCAGGGGCAGTATCGAAGTGAATGGGGCTGAAGCAACAAGTCAAGGGCTTTTCAAATTTGATGACCAAAATTATTTTGGATATACCATCGAAGATATTAAGGAAGATCAGACCTTCACGCTTGTTTATAACAAAGACAAACAACCAGCGGCTGATGAAACAAAACAGGCACAAACAACAGGGGAAAACGGAAAAAATAGTTCTGTTACCCATTCAGCACCTGCTTTTCATAATTCGGGGCACATAAAAATGTGGGCCCAATCACCATTACATCGCTTTAACCCGCACGTCTTTTTGATTATTATTAGTGTCATTTTGATCGCGGGCATTTCCTACTATGTCTATTTTAGAAGGAAAGCAAGGTTGGAAGAGGAAAGACTCGGAGCAGATAAGGAAGAGAAGGCCTTTAAGCTTTTAATGGCGAAGCAAAAAGCAATCATGGATAAGATTATTGAATTGGAAGAAACCCTTGGGGATGGAAAGCTCTCAGAGGATGAATATCAAGCAAAGCTTGCTGCTTATAAACAGCATTTAGTCCAAGTTAAATTAAATTTACGTAATTTTGTTGAGTAACAGCTGGGATAGGTGGGACTGCAGATGATAGAAATTAAAAATCTGACAAAGCAGGCTGATAATAAGCTAATCTTGCGTGGTGTAGACCTCCGGGTAGAAAAAGGGGAAACGGTAGCCATCTTAGGACCAAATGGTGCCGGTAAGAGTACGCTTCTAAAGGTATTGGCAACGTTAATTAAACCCACATCAGGGCAAGTGTTGGTGAATGATTTGGAGTTGAAAAAGAACCATATTGAAATAAAAAAGGTATTAGGTTATTTACCGCATTCCAGCTTGCTTTATGATCATTACTCCCCGTTAGAAAATCTCGTTTTCTTTGGGAATATTTATGGGGTTAAAGATGTGGAACAAAAAGCTATTAAACTTGTAAAAGAAGTAGGATTGTCGTTTTTTTTGAATGAACCGGTCAAGAATTTTTCACGCGGAATGATCCAGAGGATTGCTATCGCCCGTGCAATTGTCCATGATCCCGAGGTCCTGCTTTTAGACGAACCGCACACAGGGTTGGATCAAGGAGCAATTTCGATTCTGAACAATGTCATTCTTTCGATGAAAGAAAAAGGTGCAACAACGTTGATGGTTACCCATGATTTTAAGCAGGCAGCAGAAATCTGTGATCGGGTTATCATTGTGAAGAATGGAAAAATTGTTGATGACTTTAAGATTGAAAATCGAAACTTAGGATATGTTTCCGGAAAATACGAGCTTCAGATGGAGGGGGTATCATGAACCTATTCCGAACAGCTCACTTTCTGGCTAAAAAGGATTTATATTCAGAGCTTAAAACAAAACAAATTCTCACAACGCAGATCATTTTCGCCGCGCTTGTAATTGTAGTATTTAGTTTTGCTTTTGACCCTGCTAATAACACAACAAAGGCTGTTATTCCTGGGGTTATTTGGGTCATTATCGTGTTTGCTGGAATTTTAGGTCTTAACCGGTCATTTATATCAGAGCAGCGAAATGATACGATGCAAGGATTGTTGGTTGCACCAATGGAGGCCCAGAGTATTTATTTAGGAAAGTTTCTGGCAAATTTTGCGATGATGCTTGTTGTAGAACTAGTTTCTATTCCGTTTTTATTCTTACTATTCGATTTCAAATTTCTTGGAAGTTTCCCATATTTTATTTTAATCATTTTTTTAGGAAGCTTTGGATTTATTGCAGTTGGAACATTCTTAGCTGCCCTGGCTGCCAATTCTAAAAGCAGTGAAATGCTGCTGCCGCTTTTGCTTTTTCCGATTACAACGCCAATTTTAATTGGTGTTGTTCAGGCAACGAAAATCATTTTAACGAATATGGAAAAGCTTTCAAGCGCACTCGCTTGGATCCAATTAGTCACGGCGTATGATGTTATCTTCTTCGTTGTTTGTTTCTTATTAATAGATTATGTGCTGGAGGTTTAAGTGATGAGTATGAATCTCGAACGAGAGAAAGCGGTGCTTCCTGGAACACAGTTGGCTGATGCAAAATCAACAAATCTCTCAAAAATTTTGTTTGGTGCCACAGTGATCACGATGCTAGTTTCTCTTTACTTTATTTTCATTTTTGCTGCAGAAGAAACAACTATGCATGCTGCACAAAAAATCTTTTATTTTCATGTGAGCTCTGCATGGCTAGCGTTTATGGCGTTTTTTGTCACATTTGTATTTAGTATTTTGTTCTTAATCAAGCGGAAAAGAATATTTGACACCTATGCCTATGTTTCAGCTGAAATTGGTGTTGTGTTTACAATTATTGTGTTAACGACAGGTCCCATTTGGGCCAGATCGGCTTGGAATACATGGTGGGTATGGGAGCCGCGTTTAATCACGACATTAATTCTATTCTTTATCTACATTGCCTACATTATGATTAGGCAGATGGATGGCGTTTGGGATAAAAAGGCTCGACTCTCAGCTGTCTTTGGCATCATCGGTTTTGCTGATGTTCCAATCGTATTCTTCGCCATTCGTTGGTGGCAAACGAAATTCCACCCAATTGTTTTTGGTGATGGCCCATCTCAAAAGGGCGGCGGGATTGAGGATACAATGTTAGCAGCATTGCTAATCACGATTACCGCTTTTACCATTCTTTATTCTTACCTACTTTATAAGGGTGTTTCTTTTGAAAATATGAGAATTAAGGTTGAGCAATATAAAGAAAAATTAAGAGAACAATTGGATAAATAGGAGGGTTTAATCATGAATTATGAATATATGTTAGGTGCTTATTCCGTTGCCTGGGTGGTCATTTTTGCTTATATGTTTATTCTCGGTAAAAGACATGACAAGCTAAAAAAGGAAATTGATTTTTTGAAGCAGCTCGATAAATAGACAGCTAGTCTGGGTGTCAGGGGGAAATACGATGAATACAAGAGTCATCAAATTACTCGTATTGATTCTTATTGTTGGTATGTTCGGCTTTTTTGGCTATAGTTTAGTTACAAAAGGTAAAAATACGGATGTTGGTGATAAGGCTTATAATTTCGAACTGCCAAATTATGAGGGTGGAACAACTAAACTAGCTGAATACAAGGGTAAAGTCGTTATAGTAAACTATTTTGCGAGCTGGTGTGCACCATGTAAAGAGGAGTTCCCTGAACTGGCAGCATTTCAAAAGGATTATGGAAATAAATATCCCCTACTTATGATCAACCGCGGAGAAACAATTGATAGGATAAAAAAAGTTACTGAGAACAATAAAGAGGGAATGATTTATTTATTTGATTATAATGCTAAGGTTGCAAAGCGGTTTAATGTTACCGGCCAGCCTGAAACGTTTGTCATTGATAAGCAGGGAGTTATAAGGGAGCACTTTAACGGTGCCATTACTGAAATGCAGCTGTATAATTGGGCAAAGAAATACGACAACTAATCATGATTTAAAAAAGAGCAGGCACCTGAATAATTTCAAGTGCCTGCTCTTTTTCTAATATACGCCGATAAGCGGGCGCCTTCCGCTTTTCTTAATATGCAGTATGATAATGAAATTCTGCAGAAATAGCAGCCTTAACCAGGATTTGCCCCGGTTCAAATTGAGTTGTACTGACTCCCTTCACAAAGGTTTCAGATGGATGGGAAAAGGGCTGAACCGAACTTCCGCCTTCGACGACTAAACTTGGTGTCGGGATTAGCGTCACGTTTAATGTCTCCGCAATGGTTTTGGCTTTTTCAATTGCATTGTTTAGTGCAAGGACTAATGCTTGCTGATAAAAAGTATCCTTATTCTTAGCTGTAAATTGAACATTAGAGACATAGTTAACCCCGTTTTGAACTGCTGTATCCACTACTTTGCCTACCAGTGGTAAATCTTCTATTTTCACTTGTAATAGATGAGTTATTTTATAACCGCGAAATATTTGTTTCCCTTGATCAAAATCATAATCTGATTCAATACGATAGTCGAACGTTTGTAATTGATTATTTGGTATTCCTAGTCCTCGAAGGGCGTTGATTACTTTTGTTACTTCAACGGAGTTCTGCTGCTGTGCTGTTATCAATTCCTTATTTTCCGTGATCACCCCTAATTTCACTGAAGCCGTATCAGGTTGGATTGCCAGTTCTCCTTCGCCTGTTACCTTTATTAAGTGGCCTTTGTGGTGTAAACCGTTTCGATTAGGCGGCAAGTAATTATACAATTTATTTCCCCCTTTAATATGTTCCCTCTTATAAAATACGGATAGCCCACAAGAAATGTTCCTATTTTAAAATCTATTCTTTTATATTTGGTTCTAGCAATCTTATCAAAAAAATAGAAATGAATTAACAGATTAGAAAGTCATATTGTGTCCAAGCAGGCATACATTTTAAATAATGAGAAATGCAAATAAAGGGAGGAAGCATACGTGGAAACAATCCTTAACTTTTTACCAAAAAATATTACAGACCTAATCAGCAAAATCCCTCCTAACCAAAAAGAAGAATTAGAGGAAATACGCATCCGTATTAACCGGCCAATTGAAATATCGCTAAAGGGAGTTCCGCGGTTTTTATCGTATATTATTCAGCCTGAAGATGCTTTTCAACTAATGAATAAAATTAGCCATTTCTCCATTTATGCGCTTGAAGAAGAGCTCAAACGCGGGTATATAACAGTATCGGGGGGACATCGTATTGGACTTGCCGGGAAAGTCATTCTTGAGGACGGTAAGGTCAAGGCGATTAGGGATATTTCCTCTTTTAACATTCGAATTGCCAGGGAAAAGGTGGGAATAGCCGAACCTATCATTCCATTTATTTTTCAAGGCAGCTGGATGCATACGATGATTATCGGTCCACCGCAAACGGGAAAAACGACTCTGCTACGTGATATCGCCAGGATCATTTCCTTAGGGAATACTGTAAAAGGGATACTGGCTAGTAAGACTGGAATTGTTGATGAACGGAGTGAAATTGCCGGATGCGTGAATGGGGTTCCGCAATTGACGTTTGGCCATCGCCTGGACGTGTTAGATGCCTGTCCAAAGGCAGAAGGAATGATGATGCTGATTCGCTCGATGAGCCCCGATGTTTTAATTGTTGACGAAATTGGCCGGAAGGAAGATGCAGAGGCCATTCAAGAGGCGGTACATGCGGGAATAAAACTAGTTATGACCACACACGGGACGAGCATTGAAGAAGTACGAAACAGGCCGTCACTAAGGGATATTATTGACCAAAGAATTTTTGAACGGTTTGTTATTCTTAGCAGGGCATCGGGGCCTGGGACTATTACCCATATTCTAAACGAAAGTGGGCAGGAAATGAATCAAAAAGTGAGAGTGACATAAATGATTAAGTTAATTGGTGCCATCATCATTATTGTTGCGACTACTTGGACAGGATTTGAGGCTTCCCGGAATTTTAGTGAACGCCCAAAGCAGCTAAGAGCGTTAAGGTCAGCACTCCAATCACTTGAGGCTGAAATAATGTACAGCCATACACCCTTGCATGAAGCAGCCCGGAGATTAGCTGCCCAGCTTTCCAATCCTTTATCGATGTTTTTTGAATCCTTTGCAAAGAAACTAACTGACACTGAGACAACAGTTAAAGAAGCCTGGGAGACTAGTTTAAAAGAGATTTGGAAGTCAACAGCTTTAAAACAGGGTGAATTCGAAATTATGAAGCAATTTGGAGAAACCCTTGGCCGCCATGATCGCCTTTCCCAGCAAAAACATATTATGCTCACTCTTTCCCACCTGGAAAGAGAAGAAGCTGATGCCATCGACCGGCAGGCAAAATATGAAAAAATGGTAAAGAGTCTAGGATTCTTATCAGGATTATTACTGATAATTTTATTATTTTAGGGGGAAAAGCAATGGGTCTAGATGTGGATATCATTTTTAAAATCGCCGGTGTCGGAATTGTTGTGGCTTTTTTGCATACAGTTCTTGATCAGGTTGGCAAGAAGGAATATGCACAATGGGTCACACTGTTCGGGTTTATCTATATTTTATTTCAGGTAGCCTCGATCGTAGATGATCTCTTCCAGAAAATAAAATCAGTATTCTTGTTTCAATAGAAAGGGGGGCTTTTCGATTGAAATCATAAAAATTGTTGGTGTCGCTCTCATCGCAACCTTTCTTGCATTAATCATTAAAGAGCAAAAACCTAATTTTGCTTTTCTCTTAGTCGTTTTTGTTGGCTGTGCTATTTTTCTCTTTTTAGTGGATAAGATCTTTGAAATCATTCATATGCTTGAAAAGCTGGCAGTGAATGCAAAGGTAAATATGATTTATGTTGAAACGATACTTAAAATCATTGGAATTGCCTATATTGCCGAATTCGCCACCCAAATTACCAAGGATGCAGGTATGGGAGCGATCGCCTCTAAAATTGAATTAGCAGGAAAAATCATCATTCTCGCCATGGCGATCCCAATTTTAACAGTTTTGATTGAAACCATTATCAAACTAATTCCGAGTTAAATAATTGTCTAGCTCCAGCGCCTAGGCGCTTACGCTTTTCTAAAGAGGTGTAAAAATTGAAGCAGAGGCTGCAGATTATTCCTATTATCATTCTTTTAATCTTTTTTCTATTCATTCCAAGTGTCCAAGCTGCAGAAGAATCCAAAGATACCTCTAACCCGCTTTCACCACAGGAGTTGGTAGATGAACAGCTAAAGACATTGGACTTAGCAGAACTTAAGCAATTCTGGGAGGATATTACCAATAAATATGGCGGCTTCCTCCCTGAAAGCCAAAAAGGAAGCTTATATGATTTCGTAAAGGGCGATAAAAAGTTCTCATTTAAACAATGGGGTCAGGGAGTATTAAAGTTCGCCTTTCATGAATTTGTAGCAAATGGAAAATTACTTGGTTCGTTAATCATGTTAACCATTTTTAGCATGTTTCTTCAATCCATGCAAAATGCCTTCGAGAAAAGTGCTATTAGTAAGGTTGCCTATTCCATTGTGTATATGGTGCTGGTCATCCTTGCACTTAATAGTTTCCATATCGCAATCAGCTATACAAATGAAGCAATCGGAACGATGATCTCCTTTATACTCGCACTTGTTCCCCTTCTGCTTGCGCTAATAGCGGCATCAGGAGGATTAGTATCTGCAGCATTCTTTCATCCAGTCATTTTATTCTTAATGAATATGAGCGGTATGTTCATGCAATATGTGATTCTGCCACTTCTCTTTTTAGCAACGTTACTTAGTATTGTCAGTACAATGTCTGAACAATATAAAGTGTCACAATTAGCCGCCCTTTTAAGAAACTGGAGCATTGGGTTAATGGGACTTTTCTTAACGATATTTCTTGGAGTTATATCTGTCCAGGGGGCTTCAACAGCCGTAACCGATGGGGTGGCTATAAGAACCGCAAAATTTGTAACAGGAAACTTTATTCCTGTCATCGGAAGGATGTTTACCGATGCCACAGACACAGTGGTTAGTGCATCTGTACTCTTAAAAAACACAGTTGGCATTGCAGGAGTTGCTATCCTGCTCATTATTGTCGCATTCCCGGCTATTAAAATATTAATGATTGCCTTTATTTATAAATTTGCAGCTGCCATCCTTCAGCCTTTAGGCGGTGGTCCTGTGATTAAATGTCTTGATATTATCAGCAAAAGCGTCATCTATGTCTTTGCAGCGCTGGGAATTGTGTCGCTGATGTTCTTTTTAAGTATTACAGTGATAGTGGCGGCTGGAAATTTAACGATGATGATGAGATAGGGGGGAAGCAGAATGGATTTTTTGAAAGAGTGGGTAACGAATATAATTCTTTTTATCCTTTTAGCGACTGTCATTGATATGTTGCTGCCAAATTCCAGCATGCAAAAATATAGCAAGATGGTTACAGGGCTGCTCTTGATTGCCATTATTCTTACCCCCATCTTTAAATTGATCTCTAAGGACTTTGAAGCAGCACTAGGTTCTATTCCAACATACCAAGCGCCTGGAGAAAAAAATATGAAAAATGTAATAGATTTAAAGAAAAAAGAAATACAAGCTTCACAACATGCATATATTTTAGAAGAATTGGCTGTCCAGCTGAAAAAGGGCGTTAAGGAGGAGTTGATGGAACAATACGGATTGGAGATAGAAAAAATTGACCTAGCCATAAACGAAGAAAGCGACCAAGCATTCCCTGAAAACCTCCAAAAGGTTATGGTTCTTCTGAAACAGCCAGATCCGGGCGTAAAGACAGTCGAAGCGATTAAACAAATCGAAATAAACACAGAAAAACCTCTTCCATCTAAAGGATCAACAGAAGAAACCGAAAAAATTGCCTCATTTCTTTCGCAGAAATGGAGTGTAACAGAAGAAACAGTGGAAGTTTCGATTGAAGGGGGGATTAAAAAGAAGAATGGATAACAATAAAGGGCCGTTATCGCGGCTCAAAAAAATACTAAAACTGGATGAGAAAGGTGAGAAGAAGCCTGGTAAATACCAGTATATGCTCCTTGTCCTATGTATTGGTGCCGCATTTATGATTGCAAGTAACATTTTGTTTAAAAAGGATACAAATCCTGCTGCCGTACCTGCTGCAGCAACCGAAAAAACAGCCTCTGAAGATGTACCGGCATTTGGCATGAAAAAGAGTTCCGGCAATAAGGCAATGGCTGAATATGAGGAAAAATATGAAAATCAGATGAAGAAGGCATTACAGGAAATGCTGGGAGTCGATGATGTAACCGTTGTTGTGACCATTGATTCAACTGATAAGAAGGTTCTTGAGAAAAATAGAGTAACCAAATCGCAAACGACGGATGAAACAGATCGCGAAGGCGGACAGCGTAAAGTAGTCGATAGTTCAACAGATGAACAGTTGGTCATTATCCGTGAAGGCGAAAAAGAGGTGCCGATTGTTGTAGAAACAAAAAAGCCGGAAATTCGCGGTGTACTGGTGGTTGCCAAGGGAGCAGACAATATCGAAGTGAAAAAATGGATTAAGGAAGCAGTCACTAGGGCATTGGGAGTACCTAGCCACCGAGTTGCTGTCATGCCTAAAAAATAAAAGGGGGATTATCAATATGCTTTTGAAAAAACAAACGGTTTGGTTATTAACAATGTTAAGTTTAGTAGTGGTGTTATCGGTTTATTACATTACATCTCCAGAGCAAAAAAATAATGACCTGGCAGCAGTACAACAAAAGGCTAAAGATCAAAATCAAGGTAAAACAAAAACTGAGGCTAAAGACGGTAAAACAGTCGTATCTAGTGTAGCAGGTGATAGTGCCTTTGAAGAACTTCGAATGAAACTCGAAGACCTGCGCAGTGAGCATCAAGAAGAATTAACCACTCAACTAGCCTCCACCGATCTTTCAGCAGACGAAAGAAGTAAGGTGAAGGATCAAATGAATAAATTGAATAAAGTTGCCCAAAGTGAAGAATTGCTTGAAACATTTATCAAAACAATGGGGTTTGATGATGTCCTTGTAAGGGCAGATGGTCCAAAGGTAATTGTTACGGTTAAATCGAAGAAAAAGCCTTCAGCCTCAGAGGCCAATAAGATTATGCTTGAAGTGAAAAAGGAAATTGATGAAACCAATTATGTAGCAGTTGAATATCAGCCAGCAAAATAATGATAAAAAAAGGGAGGTCAAAGACTTTCCTTTTTTCCATTGTTTAAACACTTTGATCTTAGGGAAAAATAATCATTTGAGTTGATACAGCAGTTGGAAATTTGTTTTTCCTCAAAAAAAGATTATGATGGAAGAAGAGGGTAATAAGTGAAATGATCTTTCCCTTACGATATAAAATATTGAACTATTACTAAATATTATCGTATAGTATTAGTAGTAAGTCCTAATTAAAGCTGTACAAGGAGTGTTCCTAAATGTTAAAAGTACAAGAAATTCGTGAATTAATTAAATTGGTTGACCAGTCTAGTATTGATGAATTTGTATATGAAAATGAAGGTTCAAAAATTAAAATGAAAAAAAATAGTGAGGCAACGGTAACAACTGTACAACCAGTTGTACAAACAGCACCTGCTCCGGTGATGCCAGCTGCCATTCAAACACCTGTTACATCTGTTGCACATGCAGTGGAAGTAATACAGGAAGCGCAAGATGTAACAGCAACCGCAGAAGTAACAGCGAACTTACACAAAATTACTTCTCCAATGGTAGGCACTTTCTATGCTTCACCAACCCCAGATGCCGATGTATATGTAAAGGCAGGGTCAAAAGTTTCAAAGGACTCCATTGTTTGTATTGTTGAAGCAATGAAATTGTTTAATGAGATTGAGGCAGAAGTAAACGGTGAAGTTGTTGAAGTACTTGTTAAAAATGGACAATTAGTAGAATATGGACAGCCTTTATTTTTAGTAAAGCCTGAGTAAGGAGCGGTAACAGGATGATAAAAAAACTGTTAATTGCAAACAGAGGAGAAATTGCAGTAAGGATTATTCGCGCCTGCCGGGAAATGGGAATTGAATCTGTTGCCGTTTATTCCGAAGCAGATCGTGAAGCTCTGCATGTCCAACTGGCAGATGAAGCCTATTGTATTGGACCCACATCTTCAAAAGAAAGTTATTTAAACGTTACAAATATTATTAGTGTCGCAAAGCTGACCGCCTGTGATGCCATTCATCCAGGTTATGGTTTCCTTGCTGAAAATGCCGATTTCGCAGAACTTTGCCGTGAATGCAATATCACCTTTGTCGGTCCGAGCCCTGAAGCCATCACAAAAATGGGTACAAAGGATATTGCCAGAGAAACCATGCGTGAAGCCGGTGTTCCAATTGTTCCCGGTTCAACTGGAATTATCAATGATATCGATGAGGCACTTGAACTCGTTAAAAAGATTGAATATCCAGTCATAATAAAAGCAACTGCAGGCGGCGGCGGAAAAGGAATCCGCGTTGCCAAGAATGAACAGGAATTAATAAAAGGCATCAATATCACCCAGCAAGAAGCGTTGACGGCATTTGGAAATCCCGGGGTATACATAGAAAAATATATTGAGGATTTCCGCCATGTTGAAATTCAGGTTCTTGGTGATACTTACGGTAATACCATCCATTTAGGTGAAAGAGATTGCTCCATCCAGCGCAGGCTGCAAAAATTGCTAGAAGAAACCCCTTCACCTGCTTTAGACGGAGAAATCCGCGAAGAAATGGGAAATGCAGCAGTTAAAGCTGCAAAAGCAGTTGATTATTCGGGTGCTGGCACGGTAGAATTTATATATGACTACCGCAATCGTAAATATTATTTTATGGAAATGAACACGAGGATACAGGTGGAGCATCCTGTAACAGAAATGGTCACTGGAATCGACCTTATTAAGGAAATGATTCGAGTGGCAAGCGGCGAAAAACTTACAATCACCCAGCAGGATGTCACGTTTACAGGCTGGGCCATCGAATGCCGGATTAATGCAGAAAATCCAGAGAAGAACTTTCTCCCTTCAGCCGGAAAAATTAAAATGTATTTACCGCCTGGCGGGTTAGGAGTTCGTATTGATTCAGCGGCATATCCAGGATATACGATTCCGCCGTATTACGATTCCATGATTGCGAAAGTCATCACATATGGCAGCAGCAGGGAAGAAGCGATTTCAAGAATGAAACGTGCTTTAAGTGAGTTTGTTGTTGAAGGCATCCATACTACCATACCGTTTCATTTAAAACTGCTTGAACACGAAAAATTCGTAGAAGGCAATTTTAATACGAAATTCCTGGAATTGCATGATGTGATGAAGTCTATCTAATATCTGGAGGTGTTCTAAAATGAGCGAATTTAGTGTCTTGGAAATGGATCAAGGAAATAACGGCCATGGGAAAATAGAAATTGCCCCTGAAGTCATTGAGGTTATTGCAGGGATTGCTGCTTCCGAGGTAGAAGGTGTAGCAGGAATGCGCGGTAATTTTGCTGCAGGTGTTGTAGAGCGCTTAGGGAAGAAAAACCACGGTAAGGGCGTAAAAGTTGAGCTAACTGAAACCGGAATTAAAGTTGATGTCTATTGTTTGATGAAGTTTGGCATCTCTATTCCAAATGTTGCAGGCAAAATACAAGATAACATTCGTCAAGCACTGCTAAATATGACGGCATTAGATGCTGAAGAAGTTAACATTCACGTTGTAGGGATTCAATTTGAAACCCAAAAGAACGAACTTGAAATTGAATCAGAGCTTTAACATGGAGAACCAAGGGAATAATTCCTTTGGTTTTTCTTTTTTATTCACTAATAATTCCAAATAATAAAAAATCAACCGTAGTGTGCGATTCTCCTTTAGTTATGCTATTATCTTTTTATGTGCAAGCAAACTTATTAGCTTTTATAACGGTTCATGTATGAAAAATCGACAAAAATTATTTAATATATCTAAAGGAGTTAACGGTATAATGAAAAGAAGAACAGCACGGGAAAAAGCGTTACAAGCTCTTTTTCAAATTGATGTAAGCAGCACTGAACCATCATTAGCGATAGAACATGTTTTGGAAGGGGAGGCAGGTGACGAGTATCTATCAAGTCTGGTTTTGGGTGTTATCGAACAAAAAGCTGAAATTGATGAATTAATCATACAAAACCTTGAGAAATGGTCACTAGACCGCTTGGCAACAGTTGATCGAAATTTATTAAGGATCGCTACATATGAATTGAAATATTTCCGAAATGAAGTTCCGGAAAATGTAATTTTAGATGAGGCCATAGAAATAGCTAAAATATACGGGGATGACCAATCAAGCAAGTTTATTAATGGTGTTCTTTCAAAGGTGAAACAAAAGCTTCCTACCGATTAATTGATTGGGTCTTCTCGGAATAAGGGGAGAAATAACAATGACTGCTCAAATTATTAATGGAAAAGAAATCGCCGCGAAAAAAAGATTAGAAATTGCTGAAGAGGTTGAAAAACTAAAGAGTCAGGGGATTACTCCGGGATTAGCCGTCATTCTCGTTGGAAATAACCATGCATCACAGACATATGTAAAAAATAAAGAAAAAGCATGTAAAGAACTTGGCATGTACTCTTTATTAATTGAAATGCCAGAGGCGGTCTCCGAGGGAGAATTACTCGCAAAAATTGAAGAATTGAACGAGGCCACTGAGATTCATGGTATATTGGTTCAGCTTCCGCTTCCAAAACATATCGATGAAAAAAAGGTAATTGAATCTATCTCTCCTTTAAAGGATGTCGATGGTTTCCATCCAATTAATATTGGCAGGATGATGACTGGGCAAAATGCATTCTTGCCATGTACCCCCTACGGAATAATGGTATTACTTGAGGAATCAGATATTTCCATTTCAGGTAAGCATGTTGTGGTAGTTGGAAGAAGCAATATTGTCGGCAAGCCTGTGGGCCAATTATTCCTTAATCAACATGCAACTGTCACATATTGTCACTCAAGAACCAAAGATTTAAAGTTCCATACAAATCAAGCAGATATCCTTGTTGCCGCTGTTGGGATACCTAACTTTATAAAGGGAGAGCATGTGAAGGATGGCGCCGTTGTTATTGATGTCGGAATTAACCGCAATGAAGCCGGGAAGCTTTGCGGGGATGTTGACTTTGATGAGGTGTCTGAGAAAGCAGGATATATCACTCCAGTGCCAAAGGGAGTCGGCCCGATGACCATTACAATGCTAATGTACAATACGCTAAAATCCGCCGCTGAAAGTTTAGACCGCAAGTAAGCAGACTCTTGTCCTTATCTTTTATGGTTGAAGTTCCTTTCTAAGTCGACTGTTCAGACATACAAAGTGACTTCATTTATAATAGATAAGGACAGTTTTAGCTAATTGGTTGAAAAGAGGAACTAGTTATGCAGGAGCAAAGATATCTATCTGTAAATGCTTTAACAAAATACATAAAAAGAAAATTTGATGCCGACCCGCATTTACGTGATATTCATGTTAGAGGGGAAATTTCAAATTTTAAGCAGCATTCGAGCGGACACATGTATTTTACATTAAAGGATGAAAAAGCCCGGATTCTTGCTGTGATGTTTGCCAGCCAGTCTCGTTTCATGAAATTTTCACCTGAAAACGGGATGAAGGTAATTGTTAAAGGGGATATCACGGTATATGAACCTAGCGGCCAATACCAAATTTATATTAAAGAAATGCAGCCAGATGGTATTGGAGAATTGTTTTTAGCATATGAGCAGTTAAAACAAAGGCTAGAAGCGGAGGGATTGTTCGCGCCTGAAACGAAAAAGGCGATTCCGCTTTATCCAAGAACGGTTGGCGTCATTACTTCACCAACAGGCGCAGCCATTAGGGATGTTATCACAACAATTAAAAGACGCTATCCCATCGCAAATATTCTGGTATTCCCAGCACTTGTTCAAGGTGATCACGCAGCCCCTTCAATTGTGAAGGCAATTGAAAAAGCAAATAACATGAAGGAAATTGATGTTTTGATCGTCGGCCGCGGGGGAGGCTCAATTGAGGAGCTATGGGCTTTTAATGAAGAACTAACGGCTCGTGCCATCTTTGCATCCAAGATCCCGATTATTTCAGCTGTTGGCCATGAAACCGATTTTACGATTGCCGATTTTGTTGCAGACTTACGCGCACCTACTCCAACTGGTGCTGCTGAACTTGCCGTTCCCCATTTGGAAGAGTTAATGGACAGGATTTTGCAGCGGCAAACCCGCCTGATCCGTGCTATGAATGGGAAATTTCAATTTGAAAAAGAACGCTTAAATCGTGTTCAAAAATCGTATGCCTTTCGCTATCCTCACCGCCTTTATGAACAAAAGCTTGAACAGCTCGACAAATTAACAGAAATGCTTGTTCGCGGGACGTCCCGATTGACGATATTTAAAAAGGGACAGCAAGAGATTTTGTACAAACGACTGCTGAGAAATCATCCTAACGAAGCACTTGAAGAAGCAAAAAAACGTTTTGATCGTACGCAAAAAGATATGAACCGCTCTATGCTGCAAATACTTTCAAAAAAACAAACAGATTTCGACCATATCCTCTCGACCTTACAGGCATTGAGTCCATTGAAAATAATGGAGCGCGGATATAGCTTGGCTTATTCAGATGATAACCGACTTGTGAAAAGTGTTAAACAGGTAAAAGTAAACGAGCAAGTTCAGATTCAATTACCAGATGGGAGTCTTTTCTGTAATGTGGAGAATATAAAGGAGAGAGAAACCAGTGACCAATGAAAAAACAATAACCTTTGAAGAAGCAATGTCGAAACTGGAACAAATTGTAGATAAGCTTGAAGAGGGCGACGTTCCATTGGAAAAGGCGATTCTTTTCTATAAAGAAGGAATGGAACTGTCAAAACTTTGTCATGATAAATTGAAAAGTGTAGAAGAACAACTGACGCAAATCATTACAGAGGATGGACGTGCGGAGAATTTTTCTATCGATGAGGAGGAATAGGACTTGGGAACCGGGTTTCTAGACGCATTTGCACAAGAATATAAACAACTGCTTGATTCGGAGCTACGTGCACGGGTTGAAAGGCTTGATGCCCCTTCTGTTATCAAGGAATCTATGATTTATTCCCTTGAAGCGGGCGGAAAAAGAATCCGTCCTCTATTGCTATTTGCAACATTAGACGCGTTTGGAATCGACCCTAAAAATGGGCTGAATGCTGCGGCTGCGGCTGAAATGATCCATACCTACTCATTAATCCACGATGATTTGCCAAGCATGGATAATGACGATTTAAGGAGAGGAAAACCGACCAATCATAAGGTTTTTGGTGATGCCGTTGCCATATTAGCCGGTGATGCGTTGTTAACCTATAGTTTCGAGGTAATTAGTACTCTTCCAAATGAATTTGCTTCGGCCGATACGAAACTAAAGTTAGTGATTGAAATGGCAAGAGCGGCCGGGACAGAAGGAATGGTTGGCGGTCAAGTTGCTGATATGGAAGGTGAAGGGAAGAAACTCTCTCTAGAGGAGCTTGATTATATACATATTCATAAAACAGGTAAGCTGCTTAAGTTTTGTGTGGTAGCGGGGGCTATAATGGCAGAGGCAAGTCAAAGTCAATTTGATCATCTTTCTGCCTTCGCCCATCACCTTGGTCTTGCATTTCAAATACAGGATGATATTCTGGATTTGACCGGCAATCAACAGGTGATTGGCAAGCCTGTTGGAAGTGATACAGCAAACGATAAGAGTACTTATCCGCAATTGTTATCTTTGGAAGGTGCAAGAGCTGCTTTAAGTAACCAAATAAACCAAGCAAAGGAATTTCTGAAAAAGACTGGCTTAAATACAAATTTGCTAAGAGAAATAACGGATCTAGTTGCTTCAAGAGATCACTAATAATGGGTGTTTGAGGTAATGAATTTATTATGATATAATCGTTTTCAATGTAGAGAACGTTGTTAATGCCGTTATCACATATCGTGTTAACGGCTATTTTTTCAAAAGAAAAGCCGAAGCGCGTTTTAGCGCACGAAAGAAAATGTATGAAAGTGAGTGGTCCAAAAATGGATTTATTATCAATAAAGGACCCATCCTTTTTAAAAAGGATGTCGAATAACGAGTTGAAGACTTTAAGTCAGGAAATTCGCCAATTCTTGGTTGAAAAGCTATCTGTAACTGGAGGCCACATTGGACCGAATCTGGGTGTAGTGGAATTAACCATTGCTTTACATAAATGTTTTGACAGTCCAAAAGATAAAATTATCTGGGATGTTGGTCATCAATCCTATGTTCATAAAATTTTAACAGGCAGGGCCAGTGAATTTGATACCCTTAGACAATTTAAAGGTTTATGCGGTTTCCCTAAGATGGTTGAAAGCGAGCATGATGTTTGGGAGACAGGCCACAGCTCCACTTCGCTTTCAGCAGCAATGGGGATGGCAATTGCCAGGGATTTAAAAAAGGAAAAATCCTTCGTGGTTCCGGTGATTGGTGATGGTGCCTTAACAGGTGGAATGGCATTAGAAGCCTTAAATCATATTGGTCATGAGAAAAAAGATATGATCGTTATTTTAAACGATAATGAAATGTCAATCGCTCCAAATGTGGGTGCCCTTCATAATATTCTTGGCCAATTGCGCACGGCCGGAAAATATCAATGGGTGAAAGATGAACTTGAAGTGCTATTGAAAAAAGTTCCTGCTGTTGGCGGTAAACTTGCGGCAACGGCGGAACGAATCAAGGATAGTCTTAAATATTTAGTGGTTTCGGGCATGTTTTTTGAAGAATTAGGATTTACTTATTTGGGTCCGATTGATGGCCATAATTTTGACGCTTTATTTGAGAACCTTAGCTATGCTAAAAAGACTGAAGGGCCCGTTCTTCTTCATGTCATCACTAAAAAGGGTAAAGGGTATCAACCGGCAGAAAGTGATAAAACAGGTACATGGCACGGAACTGGTCCATATAAGATGGATACTGGAGATTTTGTTAAACCAGCTAAAAAGCAGCCGCCCGCATGGAGCAGTTTAGTAAGCGAAACAGTTCGAAAGCTGGCACGGAGCGATGAACGAATTGTGGCGATTACTCCAGCGATGCCGGTAGGTTCTAAGCTCGAAGGCTTTGCCAGTGAGTTCCCTGAACGAATGTATGATGTTGGGATCGCCGAACAGCATGCCGCGACAGTTGCAGCAGGTTTAGCTACACAGAATATGAAGCCTTTTTTAGCGATATACTCCACGTTTTTACAACGTGCCTATGATCAGGTTGTTCATGATATCTGCAGGCAAAACTTAAATGTTTTTATTGGTATTGACCGAGCAGGGTTAGTTGGCGCCGATGGTGAAACGCACCAAGGCGTATTTGATATTGCTTTTTTAAGACATATTCCTAATATCGTGCTCATGATGCCAAAAGACGAAAATGAAGGCCAGCATATGGTATATACCGCTTTAAATTACGATGATGGCCCAATAGCGATGAGATTCCCGCGTGGCAATGGAGTCGGTGTCCAAATGGATGAGGAATTTCGGAAGATTCCTATCGGTACATGGGAGGTTTTAAAAGACGGCGATGATGCGGCTATACTAACCTTTGGTACTACCATTCCAATGGCAATGGAAGCGGCATTGGCACTTGAAAAGAAAGGGATTTCTGTGAGGGTTGTGAATGCTAGGTTTATAAAGCCATTGGATGAAAAAATGTTGACCGGTTTATTAGAAAATAATATCCCGCTTCTCACCATTGAGGAGGCAGTTTTACAAGGCGGCTTTGGAAGTGCTGTTCTTGAGTTTGCTCATGACCATGGGTTTTATCATCCCCAAATTGACCGAATCGGAATCCCGGATCAATTTATTGAACATGGCGATGTAGGCTCCCTGCTTGAAGAGATAGGCTTAACGACAGAGGAAGTAAGCAAAAGGATTTCCATTCTGGCAAGGAAAAAACAGCAAAGGGCTTAAATAATGAAAAATAAAGAAAGATTAGACGTGTTACTCGTAGAACGAGGATTGATTGAGACGAGGGAAAAGGCAAAAAGAGCCATCATGGCAGGGTTAGTTTATACAAATGAAGAGCGATTGGATAAACCGGGTGAAAAAGTAAAGGTCGATGTTCCACTAAATATTAAGGGGAATATGCTCCCTTATGTAAGCCGCGGAGGATTAAAGCTTGAAAAGGCACTAAAGGTTTTTGATGTGAATGTGTTAGATAAGGTTTTATTAGACATTGGTGCTTCAACTGGTGGATTCACTGATTGTGCTTTGCAAAATGGTGCGAAAATGTCATATGCCCTCGATGTTGGCTACAATCAGCTTGCTTGGAAGCTAAGGCAGGATAAACGCGTTGTGGTAATGGAAAGAACAAATTTCCGCTATGTAACACCTGCTGACTTAGGTGGGGAAATGCCGAACTTTGCGACGATTGATGTATCATTTATCTCTTTAACCTTAATATTGCCAGTGTTAAAAACACTTCTTATACCCGGAAGTGATATTATCGCACTTGTAAAGCCGCAATTTGAGGCGGGACGTGATCAGGTGGGTAAAAAGGGGATCGTTCGTGAAGAAAAGGTCCATTTACAGGTAGTAGAAAAAATAATTAACTTTTCCCTTCAGCAGGGATATTGTGCTGCCAACCTTTCCTTCTCACCGATTACTGGTGGGGATGGAAATATTGAATACTTACTGCACCTTAAATGGAATGGGGAACAGGAAGCAGGAATGAACTTACTCCCTGTTAGCTCCTTAGAGGTAGTAAAAGAATCTCATTTAGAATTTAAAACGAAACAAACTCCAGAAGGATAGGCAATTGCTTATCCTTTTTGAATGTGTATTTTCCTGTATTTTTATGCTACCATATGGGTAGATACGACATTTTAGTACAAAATACTTAGATGTTTTAATGACTATGGGGTGAAAAAATGAATAAAGGCCAACGCCATATAAAAATTAGAGAGATTATTGCCAGCAATGATATTGAGACACAGGATGAGTTAGTGGACGAGCTTAAAAGTGCAGGCTATAATGTAACGCAGGCGACAGTGTCACGCGATATTAAAGAATTGCATCTTGTTAAAGTCCCATTAATCGATGGTCGCTATAAGTACAGCCTGCCTGCAGACCAAAGGTTTAATCCATTACAAAAATTAAAACGGTCATTAATCGATGCGTTTGTAAGAATTGATTCAGCTGGCCATTTGCTCGTGATGAAATGCCTGCCGGGTAATGCAATGGCCATTGGAGCATTAATCGACAATCTTGATTGGGAAGAAATATTAGGAACGATTTGCGGTGATGATACGATGTTAATTATATGCCGGACACCGGAAGATACGGAAGTTATTACAAATCGATTCCTTGATATGCTTTAATTGGGGGAGTGTTTCTTGTTAGCAGAACTATCAATAAAAAATTTCGCCATTATCGAAGCGCTTGACATCTCTTTTGAAAAAGGATTAACTGTTTTAACGGGTGAAACGGGTGCCGGTAAGTCCATTATTATTGATGCGATTCATTTACTTGTAGGTGGGAGAGGATCGGCAGAATTCGTCCGCCACGGAGAAGGGAAAGCAGAAATCGAGGGTTTGTTTCAGCTAGATGACCCAAACCATCCAGTATTGTTAAAGTCACTAGAATTTGGGCTAGAGATTGAAGAAGGCATGGTAGTTTTACGACGCGATATTTCTCGAACTGGAAAAAGCGTTTGTCGAATAAACGGAAAATTGGTTACAATATCCACTCTTCGGGAAATTGGCGGGACCCTTGTTGATATTCATGGACAGCATGAGCACCAAGAGCTGATGGATGAGACAAGACATTTACCATTGCTTGATCAATTCGGTTCTGAAGAAATTCAAGCTTCATTGGGCGAGTACGTGCAAGTATTTCGACGATACGAGCATACATTACATAAGCTAAAAACTTTAAGTGAAAATGATCAACAGACAGCCCATCGACTTGATTTAATTCAATTTCAATTAGATGAGATCCAAAAGGCCAATTTAAAACCTCTTGAAGATGAACAGCTTTCAGAGGAAAAAAGAAAACTGGGAAATTACGAACGGGTATTTGAAGCCATTCAATCAGGCTATACTGCCTTACACGGCGAACAGAAGGGACTTGATTGGATTGGAATGGTCATGGGCTACCTCGAAGATGCAGCCGCACTTGATTCGACCTATAAGGAAATATATGATTCCGTTTCGAATAGCTTTTACCAATTAGAGGATGCAGCTCGTTCCTTACGGAATGAAATGGATACATTAGAGTACGATCCTGGGCGGTTAAATGAAATAGAAGATCGTTTAAATGAAATTAATCAGCTTAAACGTAAATATGGAAAAACAATTGATGAAATACTAGAATATTCGGCTAAAATTGAAGAAGAAATTGAAACACTACAAAATAAAGAAACACATATTGGAGAACTTGAGAAAGAACTCGCCTCGATTAAAAAAGACTTAGTTCTCGAAGCAAAACAATTAACCGAACTTCGACATAAATGGGCAGATAAGCTGACAAGGCTAATCCATAAAGAATTGAAAGAATTGTATATGGCAAAAACGGTTTTTGAAATTCGTTTTGAATCCGAGCCGCAACACTTTTCAAAAAATGGAGTCGATCATGTCGATTTTTATATTTCGACGAATCCAGGTGAGCCATTGAAGCCACTATCAAAAGTTGCATCAGGAGGAGAATTATCACGAATAATGTTGGCTCTAAAGAGCATTTTTTCCAAGCATCAAGGAGTTACTTCCATTATCTTTGATGAGGTGGACACTGGCGTCAGCGGAAGGGTTGCCCAATCTATTGCTGAAAAAATCTATAAGGTTGCTTCAGGTTCACAGGTTTTGTGTATCTCCCATTTACCACAGGTGGCAGCTATGGCCGATACACATTTGTTTATTGCTAAGATTATTAAAGGGGGAAGAACAAAAACATCTGTCACTCCTTTAGATATTGAAGAGAAAATAAAAGAAATTGGCCGAATGATTTCCGGTGCCGAAATTACCGATTTAACGAAAAAACATGCTGAGGAATTGTTACAATTAGCAGTAAAAACGAAGGTAAATTGAAAAGCTTCCCAATTTGGGTAGCTTTTTTATGTTTATACCAGTTATAAATGATTGTCAAGGAGGCAAAATTAAAGATGTAGCCATTTATAAAGTGAAGTGAAGTGAAAAGAAGCGAGGAGAGTGAAAAATTTGAAGTTAGAAATAATTAGAAAGATTATTGGTGGAATTCTCCTTGTTTCATTAATTAGCCTTATATTTTTTCAGCCCTTACAGCAATACCTGGCAATACCAAAGAACATTACAGTTTTTGAAGGGCAAGATTATACTTTCCAAAAGGCTGCCCCGGTATCAGCCGCCCTTAAATTTAATTCTCACAAATCGAATATCACACTTGATCAGGAAAAACATTCAGTATCTCTAAAAGCAACTGAAAAAGGAAAAAATGAAGTGCTTTTAGAATATGCAGGTATCCCGATTAAAAAGGTCGATGTACATGTTTTAAAAGATTTCAGGGTTATTCCTGGCGGTCAATCAATTGGTGTAAAATTAAATACTGTAGGTGTGTTAGTGGTTGGCCACCATTTAATCAATACTGAAAATGGTAAAAAATCTCCAGGTGAGATTGCAGGGATAAAAATTGGAGATATCATCACAGAAATTAATGGCAGCAAAATTGAAAAAATGACGGATGTTGCCCCTTTCGTGCAATCCGCAGGGCAAGATGGTAAAGCCCTAGATATGGTAATAAGCCGGGAAAGCGGCAAATTGACCACTAAATTAACTCCGTTAAAAGATAAAGGGGAAAACACGTATAAGCTTGGTTTATATATTAGAGATTCAGCAGCTGGAATTGGGACAATGACCTTTGTCCACCCTCAATCTAAAAAATATGGTGCCCTTGGACATGTCATATCAGACATGGATACAAAGCAGCCAATTGTGGTCGAAGATGGCCAAATTGTCCGTTCTACAGTAACCTCTATTGAAAAAGGAAGTAATGGAGATCCGGGTGAAAAGCTTGCCCGTTTTTCATCAGATCGCGAAGTCGTTGGTAATATCCAAAAAAATAGCCCATTTGGAATTTTTGGCGAATTAAATAAAGAGTTAAAAAATGGTGTTCTTGATAAAGCGCTGCCAATTGCTTTATCCCATCAGGTAAAAGAAGGACCAGCGAAAATTTTAACAGTGGTTAATAATGACCAAGTTGAAGAATTTAATATCGAAATTGTTAGCACAATCCCGCAAAAATTTCCGGCAACAAAAGGCATGGTTATAAAAGTAACCGATCCTAAGCTCCTCGAAAAAACTGGAGGAATTGTTCAAGGCATGAGCGGCAGTCCGATTATTCAAGATGGAAAACTGATCGGTGCAGTTACACATGTTTTTGTTAACGATCCTACCTCAGGATATGGGGTCCATATCGAATGGATGCTAAATGAAGCTGGAATTAATATATACGAAACACCAAAAAATAAAGCGAGTTAATGTAAAAGCAAAATAGGGGAAATACCTATTTTGCTTTTCTTAAGTTGTATAAAGATTATTCGACAAAAATCAGTTGTTTATTGGATATAGTGCGAATTTAGTCGAAAATAGAAGGAAAACAAAGAATAGATGAGATTTTATCACTATTTTAAGAAATATTAAAAAAATGAGAGGGATTTTTGTTGCATTGTCGAATTTCTTATTTAGAATAGAATTAAGAGATGACAAATGATTAGAGTATTAAAATGAGAATAGAGATCTGATCTGAATGAGGAGGAACTGGAATTGAAGAAGATAAAGGTATGTGTTGTGGATGATAATAGGGAGTTAGTGGGATTATTAGAGGACTATATTTCGTCCCAAGATGATATGGAAGTTGTGGGAATTGCTCATAATGGTCAAGAATGCTTGGAAATGTTAGCAACTACTGACCCTGATGTACTTGTATTAGATATTATCATGCCGCATCTTGACGGATTGGCAGTGCTTGAACGCTTGCGCGAGTTGAAAAAAGGGGCACTTCCAAATGTGATTATGCTGACGGCTTTTGGCCAAGAAGATGTAACAAAAAAAGCGGTTGAACTAGGTGCTTCCTATTTTATCCTAAAACCATTTGATATGGAAAATTTGGGCAGCCATATTCGACAGGTTAGCGGGAATAGCAATACATTCTCTCGAAAGGCTCCATCAGCAAGCTACCGCTCACAAGCAGAACAAAAACCAAAAAATTTAGATGCAAGTATTACAAGCATTATTCATGAAATCGGAGTACCGGCACATATTAAAGGATATTTATATTTGCGCGAAGCCATTTCAATGGTTTACAACGATATCGAGCTTTTAGGATCAATCACAAAAGTATTGTATCCAGATATCGCCAAAAAATATAACACGACAGCAAGCCGTGTTGAGCGTGCCATTCGGCACGCCATCGAAGTTGCGTGGAGTCGTGGAAACATTGATTCTATTTCCTCCTTATTCGGTTATACTGTAAGTATGTCAAAAGCAAAGCCAACAAATTCCGAATTTATCGCGATGGTTGCAGATAAATTACGCCTGGAACATAAGGCTTCTTGAAATGAACAGTAAACGTATTGAAAGCCTTCATTTCAGTAAATGAAGGCTCTTTTTTTTAAAGAAATAAGAAAGAAATTTCGACTTTGAGAATTGTCCAGCTTCAGGCGCCTTTCGCTTTTCTTATTAATTGATTCAATTATCTTTCTCCTTCTCCAATTCCATAAGTTTTTGAATGAGAATATGTTGCGGCATATGCATAAGCTGTTCTATCGGTACGTTTAGTTTCTGAGATAGCTTCAGCGCTGTTTCGGGTGATAACTGTAATGGTTTCATTTGTTATTCCTCCATATTTAAAGTTGGGAAGTGAAAAGATGACTCAAATTTTTGCACATCGCGGTTACTTAGCTTCTTATGCTGAAAATACAATGGGCGCATTTTTAGAGGCAGAAAAAGCAGGTGCCGACGGTATAGAGCTTGATGTTCAATTGACAAAAGATGGTGAAATCGTGGTAATCCACGATGAAAAAGTGGATCGAACCACAAGTGGGAATGGATTTGTCAAAGATTTTTTATTTAAAGAAATCAGAAAACTAAATGCCAATAAAAAAGGTGTTAAAAAGGAACTAATACCATCCTTAATTGAAGTTTTAGAATGGATGAAAACGAACAAGCTCATATGTAATATTGAACTGAAAAATGGCCTGATACCTTATGAAGGCATGGAAGAAAAGGTTATTCAGCTTGTTCGTAAATATGGTCTCATGGACAGGATTATTATTTCCTCATTTAATCATTATAGTATCGTCTATAGCTATAGGATTGCACCGGAAATTGAGGTGGCCCCGCTGTTTATTGAGGGGATTTATATGCCATGGATCTATGCGCAGTCAATAAGAGCGAAGGGGATTCATCCAAAGCATTCAGCTATGTCGGATAATATCTTTATCAATACGATGGAAAATGGGATTGCCGTTCGCCCCTACACCGTCAATAAAGACGCGGATATGCACCGGCTCTTTAACATTAATTGTACGGCTATTATTACGGACGAACCAGTTAAAGCACTTCGAATAAGGAAACAATATGAAAAGAGACCATAATAATGGCCTCTTTTTACTTTTTAAATCTCTCCTGAACTTTATTTCTTTTGCGATCCCGGCGGAAGATGAATCCCGCTACAAACCCAAGACCGCCAATAAATAAGAGTAAACCGACCAGGAATTGCAGCAAGAGGTTTGGAAACGGTGCCTGAAGAATCCCGAAAGTCATATCACGCATTAATTTTATTCCCAAAGCAGCCAACGCACCTGGAATCACTAAAATGATGAGGGCGATAATACGTATCATAAATAAATCCTTCCAATATCAGTTTTCATGCAACAGTATATTTCAATTATATCTCATGAAAATATTATTACATAGATGAAAATTGTCAAGGTTTGTGTTTAGTTATAAAATAGAAATGAAGATAATTGCATGTTTTTTCAAAGTTGGGGATGAAAAAAATTTCTTGATTTAAAAAGGGGCAGAAAAGATGCAAAACATTATGATTGTTGGCGCCGGAAAAGGTGGAACAGCAATCTTAAAAATTTTAAAAGAATCAGAAGTTTTAAAGGTCGATGTAGTCATTGATCGAAACGTGGATGCTCCAGGCGTTTTATTGGCTCAAGAAGAAGGTATTAAAACAGGAACAAGCTGGAGACCTTTTCTTACTGAGGACATTGATATTATTATCGAAGTGACTGGTCATGACACTGTTTTTCAAGAATTGCGGGATGCAAAAAATAAAAAGACGGTGTTAATTCCAGGGAGTGTAGCCTTCCTTGTTTCAAAACTAATGGAGGAAAAAGAAGAACTTGTCGCTAAGCACAAAAATGAATCTTATCAGCAGGAACTGATTTTCAATGCTACAAATGATGGAATGGTTGTGATTGACAATCATGGTAAGGTAATTTTGTTTAACAAACGGGCAGAAGAAATAATGGGGGTAAACAAAGAGCAGGCAATTGGCAAAGCGGTTTTAGAAGTCATTCCAACAAGCAGGCTTCCAATCATTCTTGAAACTAGGAGAATAGAGGCCAATCAAGAAATGGTATTAAGTAATGAGCGAAAAATTATTACAACTCGGATCCCAATCATTGAAGAAAATGGAACATTGATCGGAGCTTTCGCGGTTTTTAAGGATATTACTGAGGTTGTAAATCTTGCAGAGGAAATCACCGATTTAAAGGAAATCCAAACCATGCTGCAAGCAATCATTCATTCCAGTGATGATGCCATTTCCGTTGTCGATGAAAACGGAAGGGGAATCCTTATTAATCCTGCATACACCCGTTTAACCGGTCTTACACAAGAGCAAGTAATAGGACAGCCTGCAACTGCGGATATCTCTGAGGGTGAAAGTATGCATATGAAGGTGCTTCAAACAAGAAGAGCTGTTCGCGGTGTGCCGATGAGAGTGGGACCAAATAAACGAGAAGTGATTGTAAATGTTGCACCAATTATTGTGAAAGGAAAATTAAAGGGCAGTGTTGGTGTCATTCATGATATGTCAGAGATGAAGTCATTAAGCAGAGAATTAAACCGTGCCAGGCAGATTATCCGTACGCTTGAGGCTAAATACAGCTTTGAAGATATCATCGGTCAATCTGAGGAAATGATGCTTGCAATCGAACAGGCAAAGCTAGGTGCAAAAACACCTGCGACTGTCCTTCTCCGCGGGGAATCCGGTACAGGTAAAGAGTTGTTTGCCCATGCGATACATAATGCAAGTGATCGAAAGTACAACAAATTTATCCGCGTCAATTGTGCTGCTATTTCTGAATCATTATTAGAAAGTGAATTATTTGGTTATGAGGAGGGAGCCTTTTCCGGCGCTATCCGTGGAGGCAAGCGCGGTTTTTTTGAAGAAGCGAATAACGGCAGTATTTTTCTTGATGAGATCGGTGAACTTTCTGTGAATACCCAAGCAAAGCTACTAAGGGTTCTACAGGAAAATGAAATTATCCGTGTCGGAGGGACAAAGCCTGTCACCATTAATGTAAGGGTCATTGCCGCAACTAATGTTAATTTAGAAAAGGGTATTGCCAAAGGTTCCTTTAGGGAAGACTTATATTATCGTTTAAATCGCATGCCGATTCAAATACCGCCGCTTAGAAAACGAAAAGAAGAAATTCCTGTTTTATGTGAGAGGCTGATTCAAAAAATAAATCGTGATTACGGCCGGAATGTTGAAGGGGTCACGCAGTCTGCGTTACTACAATTAATGAGCTATGATTGGCCTGGAAACGTGAGGGAATTAGAAAATATTCTTGGCAGGGCAATCATTTTTATGAAGTATTTTGAGACATTGATTGATGTCCATCATTTACCTGAGTTGAAAAATAAAAAAATAAGAAATGAGACTTCCCTAACAAATACAAGTGAATCCTTTGGATTAGACCAATCCTTATCAGAAATGATGGAGGAATACGAAGCAAACATCATTCAGCAAACACTTTTACGATTAAATGGAAATAAGACATTAACAGCTAAAACCCTAGGTTTGTCTGTGAGAAATTTATATTATAAGCTAGAAAAATATAACCTTGAAAAAAACAGCATGCAATAATTTTCATAGTGTGAAGAAATTTGCATTGTAAAACAGAAGGAAATAAAGCGTTTTCATAAAAATTATTTGGCACAAATATTGCATATTAATATATCGGAGTTGCAGTAAGAGGAGAAAGGGTTGATGACAACTTGTTGCTGGATTCACTGATTGACAAAGCAACCCAGGAAGGCATATACACGGTAGCAGTTGCCGCAGCAGAAGATGCTGAAGTCATAGAAGCTGTGGTCGATGCATTAGACCGAAATCTTGCTCATTTTATCCTTTTCGGTGATAAAGAAAAAATTAATTCACTCATCGAAATGAAAAAGCACGAACTGATTAACAGTAATAAAATAAAAATTGTTCATGCAGGTTCCATTGCCAATGCAGGTGAATTAGCTGTTAAGGCTGTTTCTAACAATGAGGCAAATGTTTTAATGAAAGGCAATGTTCCAACCAATATACTTTTAAAAGCTGTCCTGAATAAGGAATACGGACTTAGAACAGGAAACGTTTTATCGCATGCGGCTTTTTTTGAAATACCAGGATACAATCATTTTACTATTGTCACTGACGCTGCGATGAATATTGCCCCTGATTTAGAACAAAAAGCACAAATAATTAATAATACTGTTTCATTAGCCAAATCCGTTGGAATCGTCACTCCGAAAGTGGCGCCTATAGCCGCAGTTGAGGTAGTAAATCCTGCAATGCAGGCAACAGTGGATGCGGCTGCATTAACGATAATGAATAAACGAGGGCAAATACCCGGCTGCATCGTTGATGGGCCGCTGGGCTTAGATAATGCCGTTTCAGCCCTGGCTGCAGAACACAAAGGAATTTTGAGTGAAGTCGCCGGAAAAGCTGATATTTTATTAGTTCCTACCATCGAAGTAGGAAACGTATTATATAAATCCTTAATTTATTTTGCCAAGGCAAAGGTTGGTGCCGTGATTGCCGGAGCTAAAGCACCAATTGTGTTAACATCTAGAGCCGATTCAGCAGAAAGTAAGCTCTATTCTCTTGCGTTAGCGTTATGCTGTATTAAAAAATAGATATTCAACATTCGAGGAGGAATTATCCATGGAAATCTTCAAGTACTTAGAAAAATATGATTATGAGCAAGTGGTATTCTGTCAAGATAAACAATCAGGTTTAAAAGCGATTATCGCTATTCATGATACAACACTCGGACCAGCACTAGGCGGTACCCGGATGTGGACATATGCATCAGAAGAAGCTGCCATTGAAGATGCTCTTCGCCTTGCCAAAGGGATGACCTATAAAAATGCTGCCGCAGGTTTAAATCTTGGCGGCGGGAAAACCGTGATCATTGGCGACCCTCGCAAAGATAAAAATGAAGCAATGTTTCGCGCATTTGGCCGATACATCCAGGGGCTAAATGGCCGATATATTACAGCTGAAGATGTGGGTACAACAGTTGCTGATATGGATTTAATTCATGAAGAAACAGATTATGTTACGGGAATTTCTCCTGCTTTCGGGTCATCAGGTAATCCTTCCCCAGTTACAGCATTCGGTGTTTACCGCGGAATGAAGGCTGCTGCGAAAGAGGCTTTTGGATCTGATTCTCTTGAAGGAAAAGTAGTGGCAGTTCAAGGTGTTGGAAATGTTGCCTATACTCTTTGCCAATACTTACATGAAGAAGGCGCACAGCTGATTGTAACGGACATAAATAAAGAAGCTGTTAATCGGGCGGTAGAAGCTTTTGGTGCCCTTGCTGTAGACCCGGATGAAATCTATGGTGTTGAATGTGATATCTACGCTCCATGTGCTTTAGGAGCAACGATCAATGATGAAACAATCCCTCAATTAAAAGCAAAAGTGATCGCGGGGTCGGCTAATAATCAACTAAAAGATACCCGACATGGCGATATCATCCATGAAATGGGTATTGTCTACGCTCCGGATTACGTTATTAATGCCGGCGGTGTTATCAATGTTGCGGATGAGCTTTATGGTTATAACCAAGAACGGGCAATGAAAAAAGTGGAGCAACTTTATGCAACGATCGAAAAAGTAATTGAAATTTCAAAACGAGATGGCATTCCAACTTACGTTGCAGCTGACCGAATGGCGGAAGAGCGAATTGAAAGAATCCGCAACTCCAGAAGCCAATTCCTGCAAAATGGTCATCATATTCTCAGTCATCGAATTTCTAGGTAATTTTATTAGAACGGCAAAGCGCTGAATGGGAAATTCAGCGCGTTTGCCTTTAAGTAGATGTTTTTGTAATGGAGGTTACTACGTTGCCAGATAAAGAATATCGGATTCTCATCATCAATCCAGGCTCAACATCCACTAAGATCGGAGTCTTCGATAATGAAATTTCCATTTTTGAAAAAACCATCCGCCATGAGGCTGAACAAATAAATACCTTTGCAAATATAATTGATCAATATGAATTTAGAAAAAATACAATTCTGGAAACACTGGATCATGAAGGAATCAACATTTCCAAATTATCAGCTGTTTGTGGACGGGGAGGATTGCTGCGACCGATTGAAGGTGGAACATATGCTGTAAATGACTTGATGCTAAAGGATTTACGTTCAGGTTTATCTGGACAGCACGCATCGAATCTTGGTGGAATCATAGCCTTTGAAATCGCATCAGGCCTCAATATTCCATCCTTTATAGTGGATCCCGTTGTAGTGGATGAACTAGACCCGATTGCTAGAATTTCTGGTTTCCCTCTGATAGAAAGAAAAAGTATCTTTCATGCGTTAAACCAAAAAGCAGTCGCAAGAAGAGTAGCAAAGGAATTAGGAAAAAAATACACCAATTTAAATTTGATTGTTACCCATATGGGCGGTGGTATTACCGTTGGCGTTCATAAACATGGTAAAGTTATTGATGTCAACAACGGTCTGCATGGTGATGGACCTTTTAGCCCTGAACGTGCAGGAACTGTACCTGCAGGTGATTTAATCGCTCTCTGTTTTTCAGGTGAACATTATCGAGAAGAAATCATGAAAAGACTTGTTGGTCAAGGGGGTCTTTTTGGTTACCTGGGAACAAATGATGCCGTTAAAGTAGAACAACGAATTGAAGCCGGTGATCAAGAGGCAAAGCTTGTTTATGAGGCAATGGCCTATCAAGTTGCCAAAGAAATCGGTGCAGCGAGCGCTGTTCTTTCGGGTAAAGTGGATGCGATTGTATTAACTGGCGGTCTCGCTTATGGTAAAGGTTTTGTAAAATCAATCACCGATCGAATTAATTGGATTGCAGACGTTATTGTACAACCCGGTGAAAATGAACTGCAAGCATTGGCTGAAGGAGCACTTCGCGTTTTACGTGGTGATGAAGAAGTAAAAATGTATCCGGGGAAATTTACAACTGCAAAAATTTAAGGAATATGGGGAGGAAACATACATGGCACAGGAATACGATTTGGTCATTCTTGGCGGTGGAACGGGCGGCTATGTGGCTGCCATTCGCGCCTCACAGCTTGGCTTAAAAACGGCTATTGTTGAAAAAGGAAAACTAGGCGGCACATGTCTGCATAAAGGCTGTATCCCAAGTAAAGCCTTGCTAAGAAGTGCTGAGGTTTTTGCCACAGCAAAACATAGTGAGGATTTTGGGGTTATGACTGGCGAAGTCTCTTTGAATTTTGGTAAAGTACAAGAAAGAAAAAATAAAATTATCGACCAACTACATAAAGGTGTTCAGCATTTAATGAAGCAAGGTAAGATTGATGTGTATGAAGGACTTGGCCGGATCCTGGGACCATCAATTTTTTCTCCAATGCCGGGAACGATCTCAGTTGAAATGAACAATGGTGAAGAAAACGAAATGCTAATTCCAAAAAATGTGATTGTTGCTACGGGTTCAAGACCAAGGACGCTTCCAGGTTTGGAAATTGACGGGGATTTTGTGATGTCTTCTGATGAAGCATTACAGCTTGAAGCACTTCCAAAATCAATCATTATCGTCGGGGGCGGTGTTATTGGCATCGAATGGGCGTCTATGCTCTCTGATTTCGGAGTAGAAGTAACGGTCATCGAATATGCTGATCGCATTATTCCGACAGAAGATAGGGAAATTTCAAAGGAAATGCAGCGGTTGATGAAGAAAAAAGGCGTTAAATTTGTAACGAGTGCCAAGCTTCTACCTGAAACGTTTGTTAGAGATAACGGAGTTGCGGTTTCTGCGGAAGTAAAAGGTGGAGTGAAAGAATTTAAGGCTGAAAAACTCCTAGTTTCTGTTGGCCGTCAGGCTAATACGGAAGGAATCGGAATTGAAAATACCGAAATTCAAGTGGAAAAAGGATTTATCGCCACAAATGAATTTTTCCAAACCAAGGAATCCCATATTTATGCGATTGGCGATTGTATTGGCGGATTGCAGCTGGCACATGTTGCCTCACATGAGGGGATAGTCGCTGTCGAGCACATTGCCGGAAAAGATCCATCGCCGTTTGATTACAATCTTGTGTCCAGATGTATTTATAGTAACCCAGAGGTTTCAAGCGTTGGGATAACCGAGGATCAGGCAAAAGAAAAAGGTCATAAGGTGAAGGTTGGAAAGTTCTCTTTCAGAGCGATTGGAAAGGCACTTGTTTTTGGAGAATCAGATGGATTTGTGAAGATTATTGCCGATGAGGAGACCAATGATATTCTAGGGGTGCATATGATTGGTCCACACGTAACAGATATGATAACAGAAGCGGGACTTGCGATGGTATTAGATGCCACACCTTGGGAAATTGCTCACACGATCCATCCACATCCTACTTTGTCAGAAGCAATTGGCGAAGCGGCACTCGCAGTCGATGGAAAGGCAATCCATTCTTAAGTAAATTTTTTCTAGCGAACAATCGGGAGGTAAGAAATTGATGGTAGAAAAGCGTCATGAAGCATTAGGTTTAAGCGACGGAAAAGTATTGGAAATATATGAAACGATGCTTTTGGCCCGCCGTATTGATGAGCGGATGTGGTTATTGAACCGTGCCGGTAAAATACCCTTCGTAATTTCATGTCAAGGTCAGGAAGCGGCCCAAGTAGGAGCAGCATTTGCATTAGACCGCGAAAAAGATTACGTTCTTCCATATTATCGCGATATGGGCGTTGTATTAACTTTTGGGATGACACCAAAGGAACTGATGCTTTCAGGTTTTGCCAAGGCAGAAGATCCTAACTCAGGCGGACGGCAAATGCCTGGCCACTTTGGGCAAAAGAAAAATAGGATTGTTACAGGTTCATCTCCAGTAACCACACAGGTTCCGCATGCAGTTGGCGTAGCCCTTGCTGGAAAAATGGAAAGAAAAGATCTTGTTACCTTTGTAACCTTTGGAGAAGGCTCTTCAAACCAAGGGGATTTCCATGAAGGGGCAAACTTTGCCGGTGTTCATAAACTGCCGGTCATTTTCATGTGTGAAAATAATAAATATGCGATTTCTGTGCCAATTGAAAAACAATTAGGCTGTGAAAAGGTATCCGACCGCGCAATTGGTTATGGAATGCCTGGAATTACAGTTGATGGGAACGATCCACTCGAAGTCTATAAAGCGGTTAAAGAAGCTGCAGACCGTGGACGCCGCGGCGAAGGCCCAACATTGGTTGAAACAGTTTCCTACAGGCTAACACCGCATTCTTCTGATGATGATGACCGTTCATACCGGGCTCCAGATGAAGTTGCTAAGGCAAAAACACAAGATCCAATCATTACGTTTGGCGCTTATTTAAAGGAAACGGGTGTCCTGAATGATGAGTTGGAAAAAGAAATCAATGATCGCGTAATGAAATTGGTGAACGAGGCCACTGATTATGCAGAAAATGCTCCGTACGCAGCACCAGAGGAAGCATTGAAATATGTTTATGGGGACATGTAAGGGGGACGGAACATGGCAGTAATTTCTTATATTGATGCAGTAACAATGGCCATTCGTGAAGAAATGGAACGAGATCCAAAGGTTTTTGTCCTTGGTGAAGATGTTGGGGTAAAAGGCGGCGTATTTAAAGCCACTCAAGGTTTGTATGAGCAATTTGGCGAAGAAAGAGTCATTGATACACCACTCGCCGAATCCGCCATTGCGGGGGTAGGAATCGGAGCAGCCATGTATGGTATGCGTCCGATTGCCGAAATGCAATTTGCTGATTTTATTATGCCGGCAGTCAATCAAATTATTTCGGAAGCAGCAAAAATCCGCTACCGTTCTAATAATGACTGGAACTGCCCAATGGTTATACGGGCTCCGTACGGCGGTGGCGTTCATGGGGCACTCTATCATTCGCAATCGGTTGAAGCGGTATTTGCTAACCAGCCAGGCTTGAAAATTGTCATGCCTTCCACCCCTTATGATGTAAAAGGGCTATTAAAAGCAGCGATTCGTGATAATGATCCTGTTCTATTTTTCGAACATAAACGCGCATATCGTTTAATAAAGGGTGAGGTACCGACAGAGGATTATACGCTTCCGATCGGAAAAGCCGATGTCAAGCGTGAAGGAGAAGACATCACCGTAATTACGTACGGACTTTGTGTTCATTTTGCCCTTCAAGCTGCAGAGAGACTAGCAAAGGATGGAATCTCTGTCCATATACTTGATTTGCGAACCGTTTATCCACTTGATCAAGAAGCGATTATTGAAGCAGCTTCGAAAACAGGAAAAGTCTTGCTTATTACCGAGGACACAAAAGAAGGCAGCATCATGAGCGAGGTGTCTGCGATTATTGCTGAACATTGCTTATTTGAATTAGACGCGCCAATTAAGCGTCTTGCTGGACCGGATGTACCGGCAATGCCGTACGCACCAACGATGGAAAAATTCTTCATGGTAAATCCTGATAAGGTAGAAAAAGCAATGCGCGAGCTTGCGGAGTATTGAAACGAAAAGCGGAGGCGACTTGTCCAGCCCCGACAAGCGGTGGAGGGCCTGACAGTGAAGTTGTTCTTAAACTTCATTGGCAGGACCGAAGCGACTCGAGGGGCTAGGCGCCGGAGCTGGACAATAGGAGGTATGTATTAGTGGCAGTAGAACAAATTAAAATGCCTCAGTTAGGGGAAAGTGTAACCGAAGGTACGATCAGTAAATGGTTAGTATCTGTGGGCGACAAAGTGAATAAATACGACCCTCTAGCAGAGGTAATGACAGATAAAGTAAACGCAGAAGTCCCATCTTCCTTTACAGGTGTGATCAAAGAACTAATTGCCGGTGAAGGCGATACATTAGCAGTTGGGGAAATTATTTGTACGATTGAAACCGAAGGCGGCGGGGGTGCGGATGAAACTTCAATTGCAGTGGCCGAGAAAACCCCTTCAGAAACTAGTGATACTGTTGCTGAGGCCCAAGAAGACCAGGGGAACAAAGCCCGTTATTCACCTGCTGTTCTGAAAATTTCTCAAGAGCATGGCATTGATTTAAATCAGGTGTCAGGCACGGGTGCTGGTGGACGGATTACTAGAAAAGACCTGCTGAAATTAATTGAGTCAGGGAATATTCCGGCCGCAGGTCAAAAAGTGGAAGCACCGCAGCAGCCAGCAGCAGTTCAGGCACCAGCGCAGCAAGTATCTAGTCAGCCCGTTTCTACACCGGCACCAGCTGTGAATATTCCGGTTGCAGTTGGAGATATTGAGATCCCGGTTACAGGCATCCGGAAAGCGATTGCTGCTAATATGCTGCGCAGTAAGCATGAAGCACCGCATGCCTGGACAATGATTGAAGTGGATGCAACTAATTTGGTTGACTACCGTAACACCCTTAAAGATGAGTTTAAGAAAAAGGAAGGCTTTAATTTAACATTCTTTGCATTCTTTGTGAAGGCTGTTGCGCAGGCTTTGAAAGAGTTCCCGCAAATCAATTCAATGTGGGCCGGTGAAAAAATCATCCAAAAGAAGGATATTAATATTTCAATTGCGGTTGCAACTGATGATGCGTTATTTGTGCCGGTTATTAAGAATGCGGATGAGAAGACGATTAAGGGAATTGCCCGCGAAATTTCTGAGCTAGCTGTTAAGGTGAGAACAGGGAAACTTCGATCCGAAGATATGCAGGGAGGAACTTTTACTGTTAACAACACAGGTTCTTTCGGCTCTGTTCAATCAATGGGTATCATCAATTACCCGCAAGCAGCGATTTTGCAGGTGGAGTCCATCGTTAAGCGTCCAGTAGTGATGAACAATGGCATGATTGCTGTCCGGGACATGGTAAACTTATGTATGTCACTTGATCACAGAGTATTAGACGGACTTGTTTGTGGTCGTTTCTTACAGCGTGTGAAGGAAATTCTTGAAAATACATCAAAATCAACAACTTCGATTTACTAAAAAACAACCGCTGCAACGGATTTGCAGCGGTTGTTTTGTTTGTAAGCGACCGTGAAGTGACAGTTTTCATTGCTTGAATTGTGTTTGTACCATAAAATAGTACGTAGAAGAATTAATTGAATTTTAATTCAATTAGGCAAGCGGAAGGGGGATGGGGAGTTTGGAAAAGATAAAAAATCAATCTTTTGCCTTAAAAACAATACAAGAATGGAAAGAAAAAGCAGAGGCGTCTTTAAAAGGAAAAACGGTTGAATCCTTACAAACTACTACATATGAAAATATTGTTTTGAAACCGCTTTATAGTAGGCAAGATCAGCAGTCCGTTCCAGAATATCCGGGTGGTTCAGATTTCAGAAGAGGGGTTTACCCACTAGGATATATGAAGAATGAATGGAAGGCAGCACAGCGTATTTCCTATCAAACACCCGAAGAATTGCAAAAAAAGCTCCATAAATCATTTGAAAAAGGGCAATCTGCCATTTCATTTGATGTGAAGACAGTTTTGTTTGAAACTGAAGAAAACTTGAAAAACATCCTGGCAGAGTCTTATTATCAATATCCATTTGCTATCAACGCCAAAGAGTTTCAAACGGTATTCCTTGCGGTCGCAGCTCAATTGGATAAGCACGAGCAAATTAGCGGCTATATAGCCGCTGATCCAATTGCCCTATTTGCTGAAAAGGGTCTAATTTCCGAAGAATTTTTCAATAAATGGGTAAAAAACATCCAGCTATCAAATGAAAAATCCCCCAACTTACGAACCGTCTTAATTGATACAGTTCCATATCATAATGGCGGGGCAAACGCTGTTCAAGAGCTTGGGATCGCCATAGCTGAAGGGGTATATTATTTGGAAAAGCTCCAGGAAACCGATATGGAACTGGAAGAAGTTTTAGCAAAAATGATCTTCCAATTCTCGATTGGCAGCAACTATTTCATGGAGATTGCCAAACTCCGGGCAGCAAGAGTACTGTGGAATCGAATTACCGAACTTTATGGTGCAAAAGATGAAGTCCGTGGAATGATGATTGCTGCTGAAACTTCTTCTTTTACTAAAACCGTTCATGACCCGCATGTAAACTTACTTCGAGCTGGAAATGAAGCCTTTGCGGCTGTAATAGGGGGCATCCAATATTTACATGTGAGCTCTTTCGATGAACATACTGGTACAACACCTTTTTCCGAAAGGATAGCTAGAAATATCCAACTTCTCTTAAAAGAAGAAGCCCATCTGAAAAAAGTGATTGATCCTGCAGGCGGTTCTTGGTATGTGGAAGACTTAACAAATCAGCTTGCTGAGAAGGCCTGGGGATTTTTTCAGAAAATCGAAGCCAACGGCGGCATTCTTGAAGTTTTGAAATCGAATTGGCTGCAGCAGGAAATAGCTGCTGTTTATCAAAAAAAGAATATGGATATTCAGACAAGAAAACACAGTATTGTTGGAACAAATGTATATGCTAATTTAGCTGAAAATGTACCAAATAAACTACTGTTGGAGAAAAGAGCACATTTTGCCGGTGAAGAAAATTCCTTAATAAAAATGGAGGCTATTTCTATACGAAGATTGGCCGAACCATTCGAAGAATTGCGAAGTAAGGCAAAGTATCTCGAAGAAAAATTAGATAATATGCCAGCTGTTGGCATGATTTGTCTTGGCGATTTAAAACAATATAAAGCAAGGCTTGATTTTATGAAGGGATTTCTAGCAGCTGGAGGTATAAAAGCGATAGAAAGCAAACCTATTTTATCAATAGTAGATGCTAGACAATTTGTGTCCCAACTTCCTTCAATACACTACTGTTTTTGCGGATCTAATGATCAGCTTGAAATGATGGGACATGAAATACTAACGATATTAAAATCTGAATTCCCAGAGCGATATTTTTATCTAGCGGGACTTCCGGAAAAAGAAAAACAAGACCAGTGGATAGACCAAGGTATTAAACAGTTTATCCATATGAAAAGCAACTGCTATGAAACTCTATCCACCATATTAAATGAGTTGGAGGTGAACACTATTGAAGAAACAAAAGCCTGATTTTCAAAATCTATCATTATTTGACGACAAAAAATTCATTACCAATGAAGAATGGCAAGAAAAAGTCAAACAGGAAATAGATACTTCGATTGATGAGTTATTATTTGAAACAAATGAACAAATTGCCATAAAACCGCTTTATACAAAAGAAGATCGGGATAAACTGGAGCATCTTGATGATCTTCCTGGGCTTCCGCCCTATACAAGAGGACCTTATCCGACGATGTATGTAAACCGTCCATGGACGGTTAGACAATATGCAGGATTTTCAACGGCCGAGGAAAGCAATGCCTTTTATCGCCGCAATCTTGCAATGGGGCAAAAGGGATTATCGGTCGCTTTTGATTTGGCTACCCACCGGGGCTATGACTCTGATCATCCACGCGTGGTTGGAGATGTTGGCAAAGCGGGTGTTGCAATAGACTCTATACTTGATATGAAGACGCTTTTTGATGGGATACCGCTTGACCAAATGTCCGTTTCGATGACAATGAACGGGGCGGTTTTGCCAATCTTAGCTTTCTTCATCGTGACAGCAGAGGAACAAGGTGTGAGCCAAGAAAAACTTTCAGGGACAATACAAAATGATATATTAAAAGAATACATGGTTCGTAACACCTATATTTACCCGCCGGAAATGTCGATGAAAATCATAGCGGATATCTTTGAATATACCTCTAAATACATGCCAAAGTTCAATAGTATTAGTATTTCTGGCTACCATATGCAAGAAGCTGGGGCTCCGGCTGATTTAGAATTGGCCTATACACTTGCAGACGGCTTGGAGTACGTAAGGACGGGTCTCAAGGCGGGAATCGAAATAGATTCTTTTGCACCGCGCTTGTCATTTTTCTGGGCAATTGGGATGAATTACTTCATGGAAGTCGCCAAAATGCGGGCAGCAAGGCTGATTTGGGCAAAAATGATGAAATCCTTCAACCCTAAAAACGAAAAATCATTGGCCCTAAGGACCCATTCGCAAACATCGGGATGGAGCTTGACCGAGCAGGATCCGTTTAACAATGTCACGAGAACACTAATCGAGGCACATGCGGCGGCAATGGGTCATACACAATCCTTGCATACAAATGCATTGGATGAAGCGATTGCCCTGCCAACAGATTTCTCAGCTCGGATTGCCCGTAACACGCAGTTGTTTTTACAAGAGGAAACAGGAATAACAAACGTAATCGATCCTTGGGCAGGCTCGTATTATGTAGAAAAGTTGACGGATGAATTGGTCCAAAGAGCTTGGACGCATATTGAAGAGATTGAAGGTCTTGGGGGAATGGCAAAAGCGATTGAAACAGGCCTTCCGAAGATGAGAATCGAAGAGGCAGCAGCAAGAAGACAAGCTCAAATCGATTCAGGGAAGGAAACGATTATTGGTGTCAATCGCTATCGTCTGGAAATAGAAGAAGCGATCGATATTTTAGATATTGATAATACGGCTGTCCGTTTAAAACAAATCGAAAAATTGCATTCATTAAAGGCCGGCCGCAATGACGAAAAAGTCCAAGAGGCGCTTAACGCATTGACAATAGCCGCGGAAACGGGAGAACAAAATTTACTAGAGCTTGCGGTGCAAGCAGCAAGAGTGAGAGCAACTCTAGGTGAAATCTCCGATGCAGTGGAATGTGTGGCGAGCAGGCATAAAGCGGTGATCCGTTCAATTAGTGGTGTCTATAGTACAGCATTTAGCAATGAAGAAGAAATTCTAGAAGTGAAAAAAATGACCGATGAATTTCTTGAGAATGAAGGAAGAAGGCCGAGGATTCTCATTGCAAAAATGGGGCAGGACGGTCATGACCGCGGGGCAAAGGTGATTGCCACTGCTTTTGCTGATCTAGGGTTTGATGTGGATATCGGTCCATTGTTCCAAACACCCGAAGAAACAGCGATGCAGGCCGTTGAAAACGATGTCCATGTGATTGGGATGAGCTCACTCGCTGCCGGACATAAAACATTATTGCCGCAGCTTTTAGAAGACTTAAAAAGATTGGGACGAGAAGATATTTTAGTCGTTATTGGCGGTGTCATTCCGGCTCAGGATTATCACTTTTTATATGAGCATGGTGCCTCGGCTATCTTTGGACCGGGAACCATTATCCCAGTAGCCGCACAAAAGGTAATCAAGGAAATTTATAAAAGACTCGGTTATGAGGAAGTGGCACAATAAATGGGCGCGGATCATAAACCGGAATGGAGCGACCCAAATAATCCGGAAAGTTGTTCAAGCATTGTTAGAAAGGGGCAGGAGCAGGAGGGTCAGGCGGCTGCCCTCCAAAAAAATATTCGCTTTCAAAAACGAAGGTCCTCTGAGCCTACGGTTGATGAGCTCTATGAAGGGGTCATAAAAGGTAATAGAAGTATCTTGGCAAGAGCTATTACGTTAGTTGAAAGCAATGCCGAACAGCATTTCCAAAAGGCACAACAGCTGCTGCAAAAACTATTATCCCACAGCGGTAAATCGATTCGCATTGGGATCACCGGTGTTCCCGGTGCCGGAAAAAGTACGTTTATTGAGGCGTTTGGCACCTACCTTTGCAGTTTAGGGCACCACGTAGCTGTGTTGGCCATTGACCCAAGCTCCAGTATTAGCGGCGGCAGTATTCTCGGGGATAAAACGAGGATGGAACAATTGTCTAGAAACCCAAGAGCTTTTATCCGCCCCTCACCAACCGCGGGAAAGCTTGGAGGGGTTCATCGAAAAACAAGGGAAGCGATGCTGATTTGTGAAGCGGCCGGTTTTGATGTCATCTTAATAGAAACCGTTGGGGTTGGCCAAAGCGAGGTCATTATTCGGGATATGGTAGATTTTTTTATGCTGCTTGTTCTAACCGGTGCCGGTGATGAGCTGCAGGGGATGAAAAAAGGGATTATGGAGCTCGCAGATGCCATCCTTGTTCATAAAGCAGATGCTGCGAATAAACAGAAGGCGGAACAAACTAGAAAAGAGTATAACCGCATCCTCCACTTCCTGCAGCCTGCAACAAAAGGCTGGGCAACCAAAGCATATACATGCTCATCCTTGACCCAGGAGGGAATCAGTGGAATTTGGGACGTTATTCAATCGTTCGAACAAACGGGGAAAACATCAGGCGTGTTTGACAATAGAAGAAAAATCCAAGCACGGGAATGGCTCTATTCGATGATCGCCGACCAGCTTCTTTTTTCTTTTTATCATCACGTGGATGTAAAAAGTGCGCTGCCAAAATTAGAAAATGAAGTGATTGCCGGTGAAACAACGGTAGCTACTGCTGTTGAAAAATTATTCAATACCTTTTCCGGCAGTAAATAATCATTTTCATTTGGAAAAAACACATTTTTACTGTTATGATGTAGTTATGTACATAACATAAAGGAGTGATTTTCATGAGCATGGATTTTAACTTTTTCATGAATGATGTGGTGAACCAGGCGCGTCAAGAAATCGCGTCTGCAGGGTATAAAGAACTAAAAACAACTGCGGATGTAGAAGAGGCATTATCACAAAAGGGAACAACATTAGTGATGATTAATTCGGTATGTGGCTGCGCCGGTGGTGTCGCAAGACCTGCAGCTGCACATGCTGTTCATTATGATAAACGTCCTGATCATCTTGTTACAGTTTTTGCCGGGCAGGATAAGGAAGCGACAGAAAAAGCACGTAGCTATTTCACTGGCTTTCCACCATCCTCACCATCCTTTGCCCTCTTAAAAGACGGAAAGATTTGCTCAATGGTCGAAAGACATCAAATCGAAGGCTTCGATCCCGCAACTGTCGTTTCAAGATTGCAAAAGGAATTTGACGAATACTGCGAAGAATTTTAGGGTATCTTATGGGTTAATCTCAGAACAGAGGTTAACCCTATTTTTTTTGGAAAAAGTTACCGTGAAAAAATATAAACGGATTTTTAAAAATATATTTGCATAATTATTAGTTTGTGTTAAAATTCATTACATTGAATAATTATTAATCAAACAAACTATTAATCTTGAAAATTACAATATGTAAGGTATATATTAATGTTTTAATTTTCAGACAAATTATAGGAGGAAAACAAATGAAAAAGGCATTTATTTTATTAGTTGCAATGATAATGACTGTAGGTTTACTTGCAGCATGCGGCACGGGTGAAAAAGCCAGCAAGAAAAGCGGGGATAAAAAGGTATTAACGATGGCAACGTCTGCTGACTATCCGCCATTTGAATATGTAGAAACTGGGAAAAGTGATGATATTATTGGTTTTGATATTGATTTAGCAAAGGCAATTTCACAAAAGCTTGGATATGAAATTAAAGTTAAGGATATGGATTTCAGCGGTTTAGTTCAATCGCTTAAATCAGGTCAAGCAGATTTTGTCTTAGCAGGGATGTCACCAACTGAGAAAAGAAAGAAAAATGTTGATTTTAGTGATATTTACTATACAGCTTCCCACTTAATCATTTCTAAAAAAGACAGCGGTATTGAAACGATTGAGGATTTAAAAGGTAAAACAGTTGGGGTACAGCTTGGTTCGATTCAAGAAGGGAAAGCAGACGAAATTAATAAACAAGTTCCAATTAAGATTGAAAACCGCGACCGTATTCCAGATCTTATCCAAGAATTGAAATCAGGCCGTTTGGACGCCGCCATCATTGAAGACACTGTGGCAAAAGGATTCATGGAGAAAGAGCAGGAATTAGCAGGTTTTGCAATTAGTGATGACCCTAAAGAAGCAGGTTCGGCGATTGCGTTTCCGAAGAATAGTGATTTAACAGAGAAGTTCAACAATGAATTAAAGAAAATGAAAGAAAATGGCGAACTGCAAAAATTGGTTGTAAAGTGGTTCGGTGGGGAACAATAGGATTTGCCTAGAGACGTTCAAACTGAACGTCTCTCCATTTTTGATAGAGAGGATAGATGATGAATGAATTTAGACTTCGCTCCATTCATTCCCTCCATGCCGTATATATTAAAAGGTATTTTAGTTACCCTTCAAATTGTAATCATTGCAGGGGTATTGGGGTTTGTACTTGGAACTATTTTATCATTATTTAAAATAAGCAAAATAAAAATCTTAAACTGGTTTGCAAATGTGTATACCTCGATTTTCCGGGGAACACCATTGATCCTGCAATTAATGTTGATCTATTATGGATCTCCACAAGTATTAGGGTATCAAATTGAGCCCTATACAGCCGCCATTTTGTCTTTCGGCCTGAATTCTGGTGCCTATATCTCGGAAATTATTCGTGCGGGAATTCTTGCGGTAGATAAGGGACAACAGGAAGCTGCGATGGCATTAGGCGTACCATACGGAAAAATGATGTGGGACATCATACTGCCGCAGGCATTAAAAAATATTCTTCCAGCTTTAATGAATGAATTTATTTCACTCACAAAAGAATCAGCAATTGTTACCTCGATTGGAGTTATGGATATCATGCGCCGCTCGTATCAGGTCGGAGCTGATAATTATTCCTTCTTTGAACCTCTATTAATTGCTGGATTCATTTATTATCTAATGGTTATTACCTTGACCTTCTTAGGGAAAGCACTTGAAGGGAGAATGAGACGCAGTGATTAAGGTAGAGAATTTATTTAAGAATTATGGACAACTTGAAGTGTTAAAAGGAATTACGACCTCCATTGAAACAGGAGAAGTTGTCGCCATCATCGGGCCCTCTGGTTCAGGAAAGTCTACTTTTCTTCGCTGTATGAACCTTTTAGAAGAGCCAACCAAAGGGAAAGTTTGGATCGGAAACCATGATGTTACAGATAAAAAAACAAACATCATGAAGGTGCGGCAAAATGTTGGAATGGTATTTCAGCACTTTCATTTGTTTCCACACAAAACTGTTCTGCAGAATCTAACCTATGCACCCATTAAGGTAAAAGGGTTGTCAAAGGATCAAGCCGAAAAAATTGCCTATGGACTGCTGGAGCAAGTAGGTTTATCAGAAAAAGCGAATGAATATCCGACCAGATTATCTGGAGGGCAAAAACAGCGGGTCGCAATTGCCCGTGCTCTTGCGATGGAGCCTGACGTGATGCTTTTCGATGAACCAACATCTGCTCTTGACCCAGAAATGGTAAAAGAGGTATTAGAGGTCATGAAATCGCTAGCGCATACAGGGATGACAATGGCTATTGTGACACATGAGATGGGATTTGCAAGGGAAGTGGCCGACAGGGTGCTGTTTTTAGATGGAGGAGTTCTCGTTGAGGACGCATCACCAGAAGAATTCTTTACCAATCCAAAAAGCCAGCGTGCCCGGGATTTCTTGGAAAAAATGCTATAATTACCCAAAAGATGAACTTAATAGGTTCATCTTTTTTCTTTGAGGAATAATCGCTGTTTGTTAGATGCAAACTATGGAAAAAAAGGCAGGTGGCTCCATTTATGAAAATTCTAATGCCGCTCCTCATGACTTTTTCTCTTTCACCACTTTGGCCGCTTGGGCCGAACCCTTTGCCTGGTGATCCATTCGTTATTGTCAACAAAACTAAAAATGAATTGGCTTTAATTAATGAAAATAAAGTTCAAACGGTCGTAAGTGTCGGTACGGGTAAAACGCAAGAATTAACACCGGAAGGTCTCTTTACCATAATAGTAAAAGCGAAGGAGCCTTATTTCCGAAGAGGGAACATTCCCGGGGGAGACCCAAAGAATCCGCTGGGCGCGAGGTGGATTGGCTTTGATGCAAAAGATACTGACGGCAGGACGTATGGTATTCACGGGACAAATCAGCCTGCCACAATAGGAAAATATGTTTCAAAGGGCTGTATTCGCAGCCAGAATGAGGTCATCTCTTCGCTCTTTCCCTTAATCCCATTAGGGACGAAAATATTGGTTATTTCATCCAAAAAATCATTTGAGAAGTTAGCACAAGAAAATGGAGCAATTGAATAAATGAAAAGGGACTGTTCTTTGAACTGCACCTCCAATTGTTAAGTGGTGTCTAACAATTGGGGTGCAGTTCATTTGTGAACAGTCCCTTCATATATGTTTTTTATAGTAATGAACCGATTCCGATTAGGAGAGTTGAGGCAAGCATGGCAAAAAGCATTAAATAAACGATTATTTTTCTTGTTTTCTTATTTTTCAAAAATAGAACCTCCCTGATATAGGCTTTATTCATATTGTACTAGGAAAAGCCCAAATGGACAACGGAACTACTTAGCAATTTTGGGAAGGATTTATGAACTTTTTACCGAATACAATAATTGTCGAAAAAATTTTAATAGTGGAACAGAGGGGTATACATGATTAAAAAAGTCGACCATATTGGAATTGCCGTGAAATCCTTGGAGAATACACTCCCTTTTTATACGGATGTGTTACAGCTTTCCTTATTAAGAATAGAAGTGGTGGACAGTCAAAAGGTCAAAGTCGCTTTTTTGCAAGCGGGAGAAACGAAGCTCGAACTGCTTGAGCCGACATCAGCAGAAAGTTCGATTGCTACATTTATCGAAAAACGCGGTGAGGGGATTCACCATGTGGCACTTGGTGTCACATCAATTGAAGAAAGAATTGCCGAAATGAAAGCTAAAGGGATCCGGATGATTGATGAGGCGCCAAGACCTGGTGCAGGAGGAGCAGATATTGCTTTCATGCATCCTAAATCGGCATCAGGTGTTTTATATGAGCTTTGCGAGAAGAAAGGGATGAAGGGATAAATGATCGACATCTATGAAAAATTAAATGAATTATATGATAAACGCAGGGAGGTTGAGCTCGGCGGCGGCGACGAGCGAATCGATAAACAGCATGATAAAGGGAAATTAACGGCAAGAGAAAGGATCGAATTATTAGTAGATAAAGGTACATTTGTCGAATTGAATCCGTTCATTGAACATCGCACGAATGATTTTGGACTTAATGAGCAAAAGGGGCCTGGCGATGGGGTTGTAACTGGATATGGAAAGGTAAACGGCCGGCCGATTTATCTATTCTCTCAAGACTTTACGGTTTTTGGCGGCGCATTAGGGGAAATGCACGCGAAAAAAATCGCCAGTGTAATGGATTTAGCGGCTAAAAATGGGACGCCATTTGTCGGTCTTAATGACTCTGGCGGAGCCCGGATTCAAGAAGGGGTTGTTTCGCTTGATGGATACGGGCATATCTTTTACAGGAACGCGATTTACTCTGGTGTGGTCCCGCAAATCTCAGTGATTATGGGACCATGTGCAGGCGGTGCTGTTTATTCACCGGCGATTACCGATTTTGTGTTTATGGTTGAAAAAACAAGCCAAATGTTTATTACTGGGCCAAAGGTAATTGAAACAGTAACAGGTGAGAAAATATCGGCAGAAGATCTAGGCGGGGCTGATGTTCATAATTCCATCAGTGGAAATGCTCATTTTCAAGCGAAATCGGAGGCTGAGGTTTTAGAAAATGTCCGTAGGCTGTTAAGCTATCTTCCGCAAAATAACGAAGAAAAGCCGCCAAGACAAAAAGTGGAGGATGAAAATGATTATCGCCCGGATTTAACGGACGTGATTCCATTTGATGCAGTAAGGCCTTATGATGTTCGTAAAGTTATTGAACAAGTTGCCGATGCCGACTCGTTTATGGAAATTCAAAAGAATTTTGCGAAAAACATCGTTGTTGGATTCGCCCGGATTAAAGGAGAGACGGTGGGGCTCGTCTGCAATCAGCCTAAAGTAATGGCGGGCGGATTGGATATTGATTCATCCGATAAAGCGGCTCGATTTATCCGAACTTGTGATTCTTTTAATATTCCGATTATTACGTTTGAAGATGTGACAGGTTTCTTCCCTGGGGTTAAGCAGGAGCACGGGGGAATCATCCGTCACGGGGCAAAGATTTTATTCGCTTATTCAGAAGCAACCGTACCGAAGCTGACGGTTATTTTAAGGAAAGCTTATGGCGGTGCCTATGTGGCGTTAAATAGTAAATCGATTGGTGCTGATTTGGTGTTTGCATGGCCAAATGCCGAAATTGCCGTCATGGGGCCGCAGGGGGCTGCCAATATTATTTTTGCTAAAGAGATTAATAATAGTGAAAATCCTGAGCTGACAAGACAGCAAAAAATTGATGAATACCGGGAAAAGTTTGCGAATCCCTATGTCGCTGCAAGCAGAGGCATGGTCGATGATGTCATCGATCCACGGGAAACGAGAATTAAAATTATTCAATCGTTAGAAATGCTGCGAAATAAAAAGGAATCCAGACCCTATAAAAAACATGGAAATATCCCGCTTTGATTTGACTCACATTATCTTTCATTTGATGATATTAACCGGAAAGAGGTATACTGGAATAGGAAAAGCGGAGGCGCCTAGGCGCTTCCGCTGGACAATAGTGTTTACATAATTGGGAGGGTCAAACAATGGTGAATCAAGAACGTCTTTTGAATGAATTTTTAGAACTTGTGCAAATTGACTCAGAAACGAAATATGAGACTGAAATTGCGAAAGTATTAAAACAAAAATTTACTGATTTAGGTCTTGAAGTTTTTGAAGATGATACAACCGCGGTAACAGGCCACGGTGCTGGAAACTTAGTTTGCACACTTCCTGCAACAAAAGAAGGAGTCGACCCGATTTATTTTTCTTGCCATATGGATACCGTAACACCTGCGAAGGGCGTAAAACCTTCGATTAAAAACGGCTATGTTGTCACCGATGGCACAACCATCTTAGGTGCCGATGATAAAACGGGCATTTCTGTTATGCTTGAAACCATCCGCTTATTAAAAGAAAACAATCTTCCACATGGCATGATTCAATTTGTGATCTCCGTCGGTGAAGAATCCGGTCTACTTGGCGCAAAAGCGATAGATCCATCCTTGCTGAAAGCGAAATATGGGTATGCCCTTGACAGCGATGGATTGGTTGGTAATGTGGTTGTCGCTGCTCCAACCCAAGCAAAAGTAAAAGCCGTGATCTATGGCAAAACAGCACACGCAGGGGTGGCACCTGAAAAAGGTGTTTCTGCGATTACGATTGCAGCTAAATCAATTGCAAGAATGCCGCTTGGAAGAATTGACCATGAAACGACAGCAAATATTGGCCGTTTTGAAGGTGGTCAAGCAACCAATATCGTCTGTGATCGAGTGGATATTTTAGCAGAAGCACGGTCGCTTATTCCTGAAAAAATGGAAGCACAGGTTAGCAAAATGAAGGAAGCTTTCGAAACAGTTGCTGCCGAAATGGGCGGAAAAGCCGAAGTTGATGTGGAAGTCATGTATCCAGGCTTTAAATTTGGCGAGGGCGACCAAGTAGTTGAACTTGCCCGCAAAGCAGCTGGCAAAATTGGCCGCAGCTGTGAACTGCAGCATAGTGGCGGCGGCAGTGATGCCAATGTATTTAATGGCTTTAACATCCCAACAGTGAACCTGGCTGTTGGCTATGAAGAAATCCATACCACAAACGAGCGTATGCCGCTTGAAGAATTATACAAACTCGCTGAAATGACCATTGCGATCATAGACGAAGTGACAAATCAATAGATGCAGCTTTACGAAGGGGAGCCAATGGCTCTCCTTTTTGTTATACTGATAGTACAATTGTTTTAAGGATGTGTTCGCTGTGAAGGAAATGTATCCGAAGAACGGACGTGTCATTTTACATGTGGATATGAATAGTTTTTACGCTTCGGTTGAAATGGCCTATGATTCAACACTGAAGGGCAAACCGCTGGCGATTGCCGGGAACGTTGAAGAGCGGAGAGGGATTATTGTTACCTGCAGCTATGAGGCGAGGAAGTTTGGCGTCAAAACGACCATGCCGCTGTGGGAAGCGAAGAAACTGTGCCCGCAGTTAATTGTGAAGAGCCCCAATTTTGAACGGTATCGGGCGGCTTCTATGGGGATGTTTGACATTCTGAGGCAATATACGGCGCTTGTTGAACCTGTTTCGATCGACGAGGGCTATATGGATATTACCGAAAGCTTTGAATTTGGCAGCCCGATTGAAATCGCCAACAGTATTCAAAAACGAATCTTGGAGCAGCTCGATTTACCCTGCAGCATTGGCATCGCCCCGAATAAATTTTTAGCAAAAATGGCTTCTGATATGAAGAAACCAATGGGGATTACCATCCTTCGCAAACGTGATATTCCCAAGGTACTTTGGCCATTGAATACGAATGAAATGCATGGGGTTGGAAAAAAGACGGCAGAGAAGCTGACAACAATTGGCATTCACACAATAGGAGATTTAGCCAATGGGAATGAAATCCAGCTAAAAACCCTCCTTGGTATTAATGGAATTCGGATAAAAGAGCGGGCGAATGGGATTGATCAGCGGCCAGTTGATCCCGAATCCATTGAGGAGTTTAAAAGTATTGGCAATTCCACGACCCTGCCTAGAGACATTAGTAATCAACAAGAGCTTTTCCATGTGCTTGAATCATTGGCGGAAACGGTGTCTGTCAGATTAAAGCGAAAAAATGTCCTCGCATCTGCTTTGGCCATTACCATCCGTTTTAAAGATCGGAAGACGATTACTAGAAGTAAGAAACTTCCGAATCCTATTCAACATAAAGAAGATATTGCGGCGTTTGCTAAACAGCTTTTTCTAAAATCCTGGAATGGGGACTCAATTCGGTTATTGGGGATTACCGGGAATGATTTAGTTGATCATGATCATGCTTATAAACAGTTAGATTTGTTTTCCTATGAAAAGGATGCGAAAAAGGAGCCTCTGCTTAAAACCCTTTCCAGTCTTCGTGAAAAGTACGGAAAAAATATTATTGAACCTGCAGGATCACATAATGTAGATTCCACTCATAACATCGGAACAGGCACAAGCTTTAATAAAGATTTTCTGCGCACTTTCCCCGATAAAAATAAAGATGAAGAATAAAAAGCTCCCCTTTGCCAACTAAACAAAGTGGAGCTTTTGCTGCTTACTTACAAATATCTACTTCTAAATCCGAAACAGGCCACCAGAAGCGTCCGTCTTTTTCTAATAGCTCATCCGCTTCCATTGGACCCATTGATCCCGACTCGTAATTAGGAAATGCTGCTTTTTCTTTTTCCCATGCCTCCGAAATCTTATCAACAAAGGCCCACGAATAGGCCACTTCATCCCAATGCGTGAAATTGGTGGCATCACCGCGCATGCAATCGTAGAGAAGTTTCTCATAGCCTTCAGGAGTATTCATCGCATGAACCCCAGTATTGGCGAAGCTTAATTTCACCTCTTGAGCATCCAAGTGACCGCCTGCCTTCTTAGCGTTAAGATGCAGGGTAATTCCTTCCTCCGGTTGAATATGAATTACGAGCAGGTTCGGATTTAATAATTTGTCCGTTTGATAATATAAATTCATCGGAATGTCCTTAAATTGAATCACAATCTTTGTTGATTTTGCAGTCATTCTTTTACCTGTGCGGATATAAAAAGGAACACCGGCCCAGCGGAAATTATCAATCATAATTTTTCCAGCAACAAAGGTCTCGGTATTCGATTCTTTGTCCACCATTGCCTCATCACGATACTTCGGGACTTGCTTATCCTCAATTGCTCCCTCACCATACTGACCTCGGACGAAGTAATTATTCACTTCATCCCCCTCGACCGTTCTTAATGCCCGAAATACCCTAACCTTTTCGGAACGAATTTCATCAGTCGTCAGTTTAATTGGCGGCTCCATCGCAAGCAGCGCCACCATTTGCATCATATGGTTTTGCAGCATATCCCGTAAGGCGCCGCTCGTTTCGTAATAACGTCCGCGTTCTTCGACTCCAAGGGTTTCACTTGAGGTAATTTGAATATTGGAAATATACCGGTTATTCCAAAGTGGTTCGAATATAGCATTGGCAAAACGGATGACCTCTATGTTTCGAACCATTTCTTTTCCCAAATAGTGATCAATCCGGTAGACCTCTTTTTCTAAAAATGCACTTCTAATTTGCTTGTTTAATTCTTTGGCAGACTCTAAGTCGTGTCCGAATGGCTTTTCAATTACAAGCCGTTTATAGCCTTTTACATCTGTTAATCCATCTGATTTGAGATGCAAGGCAATCGGGCCGAAGAATTCCGGTGCCATTGCCAGATAAAAGATGCGGTTCCCCTCAAGCTGGTAATTTTCATCAATCTGATTGGCAAATTTTCTTAACTGAATATATGAGCCCGAATCTGCTACATCGTGTGATTGATAGTAAAAACGGGAAATAAATTCATCAAGATTATCCTTATTCCCTAAAGCTGATATAACCGATTCCCTTACAGACTGTTGAAACTCTTCATTCGTAAGAGATCTTCTTGCTACACCAATTACCGCAAATTTGTCTAGTTTATTTTTTGAATATAATCGGTAAAGGGAAGGAAATAACTTTCGTTTTGCTAAATCACCCGTTGCTCCAAAAATCATTATTAAGGAAGTCATGTTTTGCTCCACCTATTTGAACCCTCTCTTCTTAAAGCCTGAATGCTCAGTAAATTGTTGTATCAAGTATTAAATTTATCTCTTTCGTCTAGGATTCGCAAATATAATGTTTTGAATGTAACGATTTATTACTTTAGGTAAAGTTGAAAGAGAATTTGATGAAAGATTGTGATATATTATCACTATTGAATGAATGGTACGGTGAAGAAGGGAGCTTTTAACAGTGGATATTTTTTTCTTAGGAACGGGGGCAGGAATGCCGGCCAAGCTTCGCAATGTGACATCAATTGCGCTTAAATTGCTCGAGGAGCGGGGGGCGATTTGGTTATTCGATGCCGGAGAGGCTACCCAGCATCAAATTTTACATACATCCATCAAACCGCGGCGGATTGAAAAAATTTTTATAACCCATCTTCATGGGGATCATATTTATGGTCTGCCCGGTTTGTTATCGAGCCGTTCTTTTCAAGGCGGGGAATCTGAAGTAACGGTGTATGGGCCAAAAGGGATTAAAGAATTTATTCAGGTAAGTCTTTCTTTAAGTCAGACTTATTTAAAATATCCGTTAAAGGTTATCGAAATTAATGAGGGCGTTATTTTTGAAGATGAACAGTTTACGGTGGAAGCCCGCCTGCTTGAACATGGTATTCCATCTTACGGCTATCGGATTGTCGAAAAAGACAGGCCGGGTACATTGCTTGCAGAGAAGTTGAAGGAGGCAGGAGTTCAGCCGGGGCCAATTTTTCGCAAAATAAAAAACGGGGAAACCATCACACTTGAAGATGGCCGGGTAATTAAACCTGATGAGTTTCTAGGGCCAATCCAAAAGGGGCGGGTTGTCACGATTCTTGGCGATACAAGATATTGTGAAAATGCACTGGTGCTAGCAAAAAACGCCGATTTTTTGATCCATGAAGCTACCTTCGCAAAAGGGGAAGAGAAGCTGGCATTCGATTATTTTCATTCGACCACCCATCAGGCTGCAGACATTGCCTCAAGGTCCGGGAGTAAGCAGTTGTGCCTGACCCATATTAGTTCTCGTTACGACAGAAATAATTGGCGTGAATTAGTGGATGAGGCGAAGGAAGTATTTCCGAATACAGAAATAGCGGAGGATTTTAAGGAAATAAATATTCCGCTCAAGTAGGCAATCTAGTAGTCGAATTATAATAAATAGAAATAAGTAAACAATTAGAAGTCTAATTCATTTTGGGCTTCTTTTTTTATTTGGAAAATTTATCCCAAAATAGAAAAAGCCACTATTTTAAACGTGGCTTCCTCTCTTTTTTTCATTATCATATTTAGTTATATCCAGCCGCGCTGGTATTGCTTTGGTCCTTCCAGGCTTACACCGAGCTCTTTGGCTGCTGTTCTTGGCCAATAGGGATCACGCAGTAATTCGCGGGCTAAAAAGACTAGGTCCGCTCTGTCATTTTGTAAAATTTCCTCGGCCTGGATTGGAGAAGTGATTAAACCGACAGCACCTGTTGGGATGTCCGCACCATTTTTAATGGTTTCTGAGTATTTTACCTGATATCCTGGGTAGGCGTTAATATGTGCCGGAACAACAGAGCCTGAGCTTACATCAATTAAATCGACGCCTTGCTCTTTCATCCACTTGGCGAATACTATGTAATCTTCTGCGGTTAACCCTTCCTCATGATAATCATGAGCAGAGACTCTGACGAATAACGGGCCGTTCCAAACCGTTTTAACCGCATCAATGACCTCATGCAAGATTCGGTAACGATTTTCTGCGGAACCTCCATATTCATCGCTTCTTTTATTGGAAAGCGGTGAGAGGAATTCATTCAGTAGATATCCGTGTGCACCGTGAAGCTCGATAACATCGAACCCGGCTTTTGCGGCTCGTTCGGCCCCTTTTTTAAAGGCCTCGACTGTTTCTTCAATATCTGCTTTTGTCATTTCCTTAGGTGTTTTCGATTTCTCATTAAAGGCGAGGGCAGATGGGGCGATGATTTCGCCTTCTAAAATGGCTTTTCGGCCGGCATGGGCGAGTTGAATCCCTGTTTTGGCACCATGCTCCTTCATTAAACCAACAAGCTCCTGAAAGCCCTCAATATGTTCATCACTCCAGATCCCTAAATCCTGAGGAGAAATCCGGCCTTGTGGTGTTACCGCCGTTGCTTCAACAATGATCAGGCCGACTTGACCAACTGCTCGGGTTGTATAATGGGTGCGATGCCAGTTTTGAATATGGCCGTCTCCGTTATGGCTGGAATACATGCACATTGGTGCCATCACAATTCTGTTTTTAAATGTAACTCCCTTAATGGTATAAGGAGAAAATAATTTTACTGCCATTTAAATAGGCCTCCTGTCTATTTAGCTAAACCACTTTTAGTATAGCAAACGGCACAAAATTAATGTAAAATCCTGCTTTTTACTCTTTCTCCCGGAGCTCACTTAAGCGGTAGGTTGTGCCCCGCCAGACAATTCCGCCGCGTTTAAAGGTGAGAAAACTTGCCCGAATAATGGAATAGATAAAGAGTAAAGCTGTAATGGGTAATACAAGAAAAAGGGCAGGGGAGAAGACCGTCATCCGCTTGATGATGACAACGTAAAGAATTCCGCTGGTCACGATATTCCCTAAGCTTAGGAGTACGATCGTCTTGTTTCCGGAAAAAATGGTCAAGAAGGGGAGAACATTCGTGACAAACACCCCGAAAATAGAAAAGAATACCATGCTGATCCGATAATTTAACCCAGCGAAGGTATTTTTTTCAAGCCCAACAAATGCTTCTTTCAAACTTCCATACCATTCCACTTCAATTAGTCGCTGTGCCGTCACAATTCGTTGCCTGTAGCCGGCCCTTTTCATTTTCATCCCCAGCTGCAAGTCATCATCCGGTCTCATTTTAATTTTTTCATGGGTGCCAAATGACTCATAAGCTGTTTTGGAAACAAGATTAAATGCCCCAATCCCTGTTCCAATCTTCGACTTTGGATTATTTGCCATCCATGGACGTTTAAAATAGGAAAATCCGAAAAGGAAGAAGGCAACAAATGTTTTTAGCCAAAAACGGTTTGCATTTAAATTGGGGGCAGCCGTTAAAAGGTCTAGCTGGTGTTTTTCAAAGTAATGTAAGGCCTTGGCAAATGCTTCTTCTTCAAATCTCACATCCGCATCCGTAAATAATAGCCATTTTCCGGAAGATTGAAGTGTCCCTTTATATAATGCATGGTTCTTTCCCAGCCAGCCTTCTGGAAGTTCTGTTATGTGAATAACGGTAATGCGTGCATCTTCTCTAAGCAATTCGTCCATTATTTTGCCTGTGCCATCGATGGAACGGTCATTCACAAGGATCCATTCAACATGTTTATAGGTTTGCTTCAGCTGACTAAGAATACTTGCAGTGATTTGCTTTTCTTCGTTTCGTGCTGCCACGATTACCGACAATAATGGCCCTGTTTCGAGTTCTGGCTCTTTTTCAAGAGCATCTAAATGGCGGAAACCAATTAGTGCATCTAATAGAAAAACAAGCCATACAAGAATACCAAGTGTAAATAATATGATTAGTATGCTTTCCATTTCCCCAGCCCTTTTTATCGAAGTTAAACATCATAATCCTATGTTTAGTTTAAGGCAACTGGAGGCAAAGATACACTTTTAAGAGGATCTTCCCACTTTTAGCTGCGAACATAAGGCGTCTCCCATCTTTTTCGATTGAGCTGTAGCTGCTTGAATACATGAAATGAATGCTTGCTGCACTCCATGTGCCTCTAAAATCTTGACTCCTGCCTCAGTTGTTCCACCGGGGCTTGTCACTTCCTTCCGTAATTGCTCAGGTGATTTTGAAGAGTTTTTCACCATTTCTGCGGCTCCGATTAGTGTTTGTACTATGAGTTCCTTCGCCACTTGCTTCTCAAGTCCAATCTCGGCTGCACTATTTTCCATTGCCTCGATGAGATAATAAATATAGGCAGGGCCGCTTCCAGACAGTCCGGTTACCGCGTCAAGCTGTTCTTCCTCTACAAACCTTGCTAAACCCACGGTACCAAAGAGTCGCTTTGTTGTTTCGAGCTGATCTGCGGATACGCGTTCATTTACGGCAATGGCAGTTGCGGATCTTCCGACTGCTGCAGATGTGTTCGGCATGGATCTGGCAATCGAAAGCGGTTTTCTCGCTACTATTTCGATTGCATTCATGGAAACACCCGCTAGGACGGAAACAACTAGCATGTGCTCGGTTAAATGTTCACGAATAGTATCAATTGCTGTGGCCGCATCCTTTGGCTTCATCGCTAACATGACAATGTCTGCACCTTCAAAAAAAGTATCTAAATCATAGGTGCTGTGAATGCCATAACGCTCTCTAAGATCAGCTAACCTTTCTTCATTCGAATTATTTGTCACCCAAACATTTTGTCGTTCTATTAAACCATTTTCTAGAATACCTGAAATAAAGGCCTCAGCCATCGAACCGGCACCAACAATTGCAATTTTTTTCATTGATCTTCCTCCTATTTTTTCTGGCGTCCGCTTAAAAAAATACAAAAAGACCCTTCATCCATAAAGGACGAAAGGTCTAGCTTCCGCGGTACCACCTTCATTTACCCTTATTGAATGTTTCAATAAGGGTTCACTCGACTCCCGATAACGTGGGATTACGTTAGGTTTTCCTAAGTGCTCATAAGGTAGGTTCAATGATTAAGAGGGCGGTGAAGTTTTTCAGCCGCTGAACTTCACTCTCTTTCGCCATTTCTCATTTACTGGCCTTACTCATCGCTTTCAACGAATCAAATTTTAATAGTGATTATGCTTGAAAAACAGCCTGTCTGTCAAGAGATAAATAGTATGAATTTTTTATTTTTTCTAAAAGGTTATGCAGGAATAATGACAATTAAGGGAAAAATCGCTACACTTTAATTAATAATGTTCACATGGATTTTTTATACAGTCATAAAAGTAAGGAGTTTTTTTATATGACAGAATGGAAAGATGGAATTGCCAAGATTATCTTGCCAACACCTTTTGCAGTTGGTGATGTAAATGCCTATTTGATTAAAGGAGAGCGGTTAACCCTTGTTGATGCAGGTGTAAAAACGGAAGAATGCTGGAATTCTCTCACTGAACAAATGGCTGAATTACGCTTAAGTCCTTACGATATTGAGCAAGTGGTGCTTACTCATCATCACCCTGACCATGCCGGAATGCTCGACTTTTTTCCGGATTCGTTAGAGGTCTACGGTCATCCACTGAATGAACGCTGGATTCATCCGACAGAAGAATTTTTTCAAGAACAAGAAGAATTTTTCAAAGTGAATTTTCAGGAGTTTGGGCTGCCTGCAGAATATATCCCGTTACTTTCTAAGTTAAGAAAAACACTAAAGTATTCATGTAATCGCTCACTAACCGGACATCTCGTTGAGGGGATGAGACCTCCTGGATTGAGCGACTGGCAGGTCATTGAAACACCGGGTCATGCCCAAAGCCATATTGCGCTTTTCAGGGAAAAGGATGGGATCTTAATTGGCGGCGACCTTATTCTCGCACATATTTCACCGAATCCCTTGCTAGAGCCGCCTGTCCCTGGTGAAAAAGAAAGACCCAAATCGCAGTTACAGTTGAATGACTCCATGAAGAAACTTTTGTTTTATCCGATTCAATGCGTCTATACAGGGCACGGTGAGGAGGTTTATCAGTTGGAGGAACTAATTGAAAAAAGACTATTGCGACAGCATGAGAGGGCAATGACGGTTAATAATTGGCTGAAACAGGAGCGGCTTACCGTATTTGAAATTTGCCAACGTCTGTTTCCTTCTGTCTATCAGCGTGAGCCGATGCTGACAATCTCAGAAACAGTTGCCCAGCTTGACTATTTAGCCTCTATCGGGGAAATTAGTAGTAGTAATAGTCAGCCCGTTCTTTATCAAGCTAAGCTGTAATGGTCCGGGTTCAGGCTCTGATGAGGTGTTAGGATGGTTAGAGAACAGTTAATAGGTAAAAATATTGTCATTACCGGGGCATCTGGTGGAATCGGTGCGGAAATTGCTAAGCTTTGTGCAGCAAGTGGTGCTAATCTTGTCTTGCTTGCACGCAGTTTTGATAAGCTTGAACAGCTGGAAATCGAACTGGAGCAAAAATATCGAGTGAAAGTGGATATTTTTAAGCTTGATGTGTCAGACACCAATCAAGTGCAGGTAGTTTTTCAACGGATTTTTGATTCGATTGGGGACATTGATATTCTTGTGAATAATGCCGGCTTTGGGGTGTTTCGTGAGGCCCATGAAGCTTCGATTGATGAAATTAAAGGAATGTTTGAAGTCAATGTAGTCGGGCTGATGGCATGCACCAGCATGGTCTTGCCAAAGATGCGCGTCCGGCGTTTTGGCCATATTATTAATATTGCTTCGCAGGCGGGGAAAATTGCCACCCCAAAATCTAGTGTTTATTCTGCTACGAAGCATGCCGTGCTTGGTTACACGAATGCATTGCGAATGGAACTATCTGATTATAATGTTATGATTACATCAGTGAATCCGGGGCCGATTGCGACTGATTTTTTTACTATTGCTGATGAACAAGGTACTTATGTCAAAAGTGTGCAGCGGTTCATGCTCCAGCCTGAATTTGTTGCCCGTAAGGTCGTCGATAGTATGTTGACGAAAACGAGGGAAATCAACCTGCCGCGCTGGATGAACATGGGAAGCGTCATTTACGTTCTTTTTCCACGGCTATTTGAGCGGATTGGCAAACGAGTGCTTAATTCAAAGTAGATGGAAAAGCTGCCTTGAGTCACGTAGGGCAGTTTTTTGCTTGGGAAGGGTCGATATACCTGGGTTCATAAAGCCCGTTGGGGGTGAGATTGGCTCGAGCTGGTCGTTATGACTAGGTTTATAAAGCTCGCCATAGGTAAAATTTATTCTTCACGCTAAAAGTGTCTTCGGAAAGGTGTCAGTCAGTTGAATATCAGATTAAATCAAAAAATGATTAAAGAATTGTGCGGGACTGTCTCCTTCAAAAGAGGCGAGGCTTTTTACCGTGCGAATAAAGTAACATTTGAACATTATGATTCCGACCTATGTGAAGCAAGAGTATCGGGCACAGAGGATTTCCATGTGGTGATTAAAAGGAAAGATCATGATGGTTTCAGGTCCAAGTGCAGTTGCCCTAAGCTAGCCTCCTTTCAAAAGGATTGTCAGCATATTGCTGCAGTCTTGTTTGCCATTGACGATTATCAGCGCAACGGAACCACGCCGCTAAGGCTTCCGGCAGACACCATATCCGACGACTCGGACCTGGCCGCAGGCTTGCTGAGCATCTTCACTCATCAGCCAAAACGCTCCAGCGGTCATCAGCTTCATTTTGAAAACAGAAAAGTGCTTGATGTGGCGTTTATCATCAAGCCCCTTATGTTTGAAACGGAATCCAACATGTTTAGTATCGAGTTGTTCATCGGACAAACGAAAGTAGAAAATATCAGGCGGTTTCTAGAGGCTGTGAAACGAGGTCATTCAAGTTCATTGTTGTATAATCCAAGCCTTCACTGCTTCCAAAAAGAGGCTGATGCCGTGATTCAACATCTCATTCAGGTGGGGCAAGATGAACAGAATCCATCAGATTACACCAGCATGGAACTGCTTCTTATTCCCCCATCTTCTTGGAAACTGCTGCAAGCTTTACTTACAAGGGCACCACTGGTGAAACTGGAATATGACGGTCATACGTTTGACGGTTTGACCATAACGGATGAGCTGCCCCCTTTGCAGTTTGATTTTAGCGAAGTAGAGGGCAAAAACTATTCGTTAAAAGTGAAAGGCTTATCCCGTATGGTTATTTTAGCCTCCTATGATTCTGTATTATCAACAGGAAAAATAATCAGAATGAAAACCGAGGATTGCCAGCGTTTATCTGATCTAAAACAGATGCTGGATGGTTCAGGAACGAACCAAATTTTCATTCCTCAAGGGCAAATTCAGCACTTTTTCGAAAAAGTAATTCCGGGTTTGAAGAAATTGGGTCATATCCAACTATCTGGGACTCTTGCAAAAGAGTTTATGAAAACGCCTCTGATTGCCAAACTTTACTTGGATCGGGTGAAAAGTCGTTTGCTTGCCGGACTGGAATTTCACTATGAAAATATTGTCGTCAATCCTTTTGAGGATCGGGGAATTATTGCAGGCACTAAGCTGATCAGGGATGAAGAGAAGGAGAAAGAAATTCTCCAATTGATCGAGGATAGTTCGTTTGCCAAGACGGACGGTGGTTACTTTTTACATAATGAGGAATTGGAATATGACTTTCTTACCCATGTTGTCCCACAGCTTCAAAAGTTGGTGCAAATTTATGCGACAACAGCGGTGCGAAATCGAATTTTTCGCGGAAATACTCCTCCGGCATTTAGAGTGAGAATGAAAAAAGAACGGACGAATTGGCTGGAATTTAAGTTTGAACTGGATGGGATCCCACAGCAGCAAATCAAAGAGGTTCTAATGGCGCTAGAGGAAAAACGGAAATATTATCGTCTGCGAAACGGTTCGCTACTCTCGTTGGAATCAAAGGAGTTTGAAGACATCCAACATTTCCTAAATGGGATTTCAGTGGAGAATAAAAATCTAGAAAATGGCTTCGAGGTTTCAATTTTACAAGGGCTTTCGCTGCTTGATTCAGTGGATGAAAGCCAAGTGCTTATTGTGGAGGACTCATTCCGTCAATTTCTTGATAACCTCCGCCATCCGGAGAGTTTGCAATTTGAAGTGCCAGTTAGTTTGGAGTCTGTTTTGCGTGATTATCAAAAACGGGGGTACCAATGGATGAAGAACCTTGCCCATTATGGGTTTGGTGGCATTCTAGCTGATGATATGGGGCTTGGCAAAACACTGCAAAGTATTTCGTTTATTTTATCAGAGCTAGCTGACATTCGTGAAAGGAAGCAGCCGGCTCTGATTGTCTGTCCATCCTCTTTATCATATAACTGGCTAAGTGAAATGATGAAGTTTGCTCCGGAAATTCAGGCTGTTGTTGTGGACGGTAATCAGGCTGAACGGTCCCATATTCAAAAGGAAGCCACAGATATGGACGTGATCATCACATCCTATCCACTGCTGCGGCGGGATATCAAATGGTATGAGAAAAAAACCTTCCATTCGGTATTTTTTGATGAGGCCCAAGCCTTTAAGAATCCGATAACCCAGACTGCACGTGCGGTAAAAAGACTTAAGGCTGATTACCGGTTTGCGCTTACCGGTACACCTGTAGAGAATTCACTGGAAGAATTGTGGTCCATTTTTCACGTGGTATTTCCTGAACTATTCAAGGGACTAAAAGAATACAGCAATCTAACAAGAAAGAAAATTGCGCGAAGAGTCCGTCCCTTTTTGCTGCGGAGGATGAAGGAGGATGTGGCTTCCGAGCTTCCGGAAAAATTGGAATTCGTGGAGACAGCAGAGCTGTTCCCGGAGCAAAAGAAGCTGTATGCCGCATACTTGGCGAAGCTCAGGGAAGATACGCTGAAACATCTTGATAAGGACACGATTCGGAAAAATCGGATCAAAATTCTCGCTGGTTTGACCAGATTGCGACAGATTTGCTGTCATCCTTCTTTGTTTGTGGACGGGTATCAAGGTCGTTCTGCGAAATTTGAAATGCTGCTAAGAATCATAGAGGAGTCTAGGCTTTCCGGACGTAGAGTGCTGATTTTTTCCCAGTTCACGAAAATGCTTGAGTTAATCGGGAGAAATTTAGCGCTTAAGGGGCTTCCATTTTTCTACCTGGATGGCGGGACTCCATCTGAAGAACGATTGGAAACCTGCAATCGGTTTAATGAAGGGGAACGTGACTTTTTTCTGATCTCGTTGAAGGCGGGAGGAACAGGGCTTAATCTGACGGGAGCGGATACGGTTATCTTATATGACATTTGGTGGAATCCTGCGGTCGAAGAACAGGCTGCCGACCGGGCGCACCGCATTGGTCAGAAAAACGTCGTCCAAGTCATCAAACTCATTACTCGCGGCACCATTGAAGAGAAAATCAGCGAATTGCAGGACAAAAAGAGACACTTGATTGAAGAAATTATCGATTCTGAGGAACGGGAGAGTTCTGGTTTAACGGAAGAGGACATTATGGAAATCTTATCTTAAAAAAACTCATGAGGACAGTTTTGAGGAAGTTGGCCCCATTATTGTCCGCATGAGCCCTTCATGAGGACAGACCGCATGGTTTCATTTCGATTACTGTCCCATGATTTCCTCTATAATCAACAGTTAGTCTGCCAAAAACTCATATACGACATCATTGACAACCTCATATAGATCTGCAGTTGGATCCTCTTCTTTTAATTGAAAAATCCGCCCAGTCAACACTTCTAAATCACTGTCACCAATCGGCACGGAATCCCCCTCATAATACTGTTTAAAACAGTTCTTAATCATTTTGACCACAAGTTTTTTCTCCATCGACACACACCTCTCCACCATTATACTGCTTTTTGTAATCGAAAGCCTGTGAAAAAATTCCATTGAATACGAACGCATATTCGCTTAAAATATGAATATGATAATAAGGAACTAATGTTCGATAATTTAACTATGGGGGAAAAGTCATGGTCGATTACAGCGCATTACCGAAAAATAAAATTTTATGCGTGGACATGAAAAGCTTTTATGCGAGCTGTGCCGCTGTCATACTCGGGCTCGACCCTTTGAATTGCTATTTAGCGGTAGCCGGAAACAAAGAGCGGCAGGGAAGTGTCGTGCTTGCTGCTTCACCGCGGCTAAAAAAGGAATTTGGCATCAAAACAGGCTCACGGCTGTTTGAGATTCCAAAAGATCCGCGTATTCAAATAGAGGAGCCGAAAATGGCCACGTATTTGCGGATTGCAACAGAAATTTCCCGTGTGTTTAACCGCTATGTGCCAAAAGAAGCCATTCATGTCTATAGCGTCGATGAGAGCTTTATTAAAGTGGATGGTGCACTTCATTTGTGGGGGGATGCTCATACCATTGCCCAAAAAATAAGAGATGATATTGAACGCGAATTTCAGCTGCCGTGTGCCGTCGGAATTGGCCCTAATATGTTACTTGCAAAGCTTTGCCTTGATCTTGATGCCAAGAAAAAGGGAGTGGCGGAGTGGACATTTGAAGATGTCGAGACAAAGCTGTGGAACGTATCGCCGCTTCGGGAAATGTGGGGAATTGGCAGGCGCGTGGAAAAAACCTTAAATGGCATGGGCATTTTCACGGTCGGTCAGCTGGCTCGTTATGATTTAGAAAAGCTGGAAAAGAAATTCGGCATTATGGGGAACCAGCTTTATTACCATGCCTGGGGAGTGGATCTTTCCGATTTGGGGGCACCAATTATCCAAGGGCAGATCAGCTTTGGAAAAAGTCAAATTCTGTTAAGGGATTACAAAAAGGAGGAGGAAATTAAGGCGGTTATTTTAGAAATGTGTGAGGAAGTCGCCCGAAGAGCGAGGACACATCGAAAAGCGGGGAGAACAATCAGTCTCGGAGTTGGCTACAGTCAAGATGAGTTTGGCGGCGGTTTTCATCGCTCCAGAACCATCCAACAGCCAACGAATGTGACGATGGAGCTTTACCGTGTCTGCCTTGAATTGTTTCATGAACATTATACTGGTAAAACGGTACGGCAAATTTCGATTGCTATTAGTAATATTATCGACGACTACGAGCTTCAACTCGATCTTTTTGACATGGGTGCCTATAAGAGGAGGGAGCTTGGCTATGTAGTAGATTCTGTTCGCAAGCGCTTCGGTTCAGGTTCCTTGCTCCGCGCTGTTTCTTATACAGCTGCAGGAACTGCGAAGCACCGGGCAACACTCGTTGGCGGACATAAAATGTGATGAAAGAAGGCGAGACGTATGATTCGTGACCGTGGAAGAATCAAATGGACGTCGATGATGCTTCCTGAGCACGTGAAACTGCTCAGGGATTGGGTAAAAGAAGATGGGTACGAACAGAAAAGAGAAATGGATGAGCAGCAGCTTGAGCTTATGAATGACACCTTATCCGAAGCAATTGAATTTGATCAGTTTGTTACGATTACTCATTATCGGAATCGGAATTATGAGATCGTGATTGGAAAAATTCATTACTGGGATGAACTAACGCAAAGGATTCATATTGTAGACCGTTTTGAAGAAGTGCACCGGATTCCGATTGATACAATCGCCGACATCAGGATGACCAATTTATAAAAAAGAGCGGCTCCCTAAGGAAAGCCGCACTCTTAAACACTTAATCTTCTTTTGGAACCCGAACTTGGGATTCAAGGTTCCCTTTATGCGAGCCATCGCAAAACGGTTTATTTTTAGACAAACCGCAGCGGCAAAGAGAAAAGGATGGTTTTGTTGTATACACATTGCCTTGGCCATCGAGCAATTCTACATCACCGGTAATTCTAAGTGAACCATTATCATTTACTTTGATTTGAACTTTTGACATAAAGAGCCCCCCTTTTAACTTTGAGATTAACTGGTATAACAGGAAAATGCAAACAAAAGATTACGAGCAAAAAAATAAGCAGCCCCTAAAACATGTGATACAATCATTATATGCTAGAAGAGGGGTGCTTTAAACGTGGAAATAATCATTACAGAAGCTGCAGCTAAAAAAATAACTGAGCGAACAAAAGGTCATGAAGGTTACCTAAAACTAAAATATGATACAGACGGCTGTGGCTGTGCGGTAAACGGAGTAGTAGCCTTGTGGTTTGTTCCGGAAATAGATGAAGATGAAATCGCAATTGAAACAAATGAGAGAACGGTTTATCTAGAAAAATCAAAAATAGTATTCTTCGATGAGCAAATGAAAATAGATTTTTCCGAAAGCACAAATTGCTTTCAATTAAAAAGTCCGCAGCAAATATTAAATGGACATATGAGCCTCATAATCAAAGAAAAAACAGACTGATCCCAATGGACAGTCTGTTTTTAGCTTGGTAAAGCATGGTCAACATATTTTTGTAAAAATTCATCAATCACCCGTTCATAATCGACCCGGTTTTCATTGAAGGACTGGGCATGCCGGCCATTTTCAGCAATATACAGCATTTTTGGGCCCTTTTTTTGTTCAAATAAATCCTTTGACATCGAAGGCAAAATAAAATCATCTTTCCGGCTATGGATAAATAGGACTGGATGTTTAATATTTTCAATGACCGAAATGGGAGAGACATTTCGGATCGAATATTTGTCCCGCAGGCGTAAAAGGGCATCCCCAATCGGAAGTAAAAGACCAGGGATGAGCTTGAAGTCTTTTTTAATCAAATAAGCAAGCTGTTCCTTAAAATCAGAGAATGGGCAATCCGCGATATAGAAATCTGCGCCGTCCTCAAGGAGTCCCGCATATAAAAGCATCGTAGCAGCACCCATTGATTCGCCGTGAATCCCTAGTTCAAGATCAGGTCCCCTTTCGTTTTTGAGCCAGTCAACAACCGTCTTTAAATCGAATTTTTCATAGTGACCGAAGCTGGTTGTTTTTCCGCCGGATTCCCCATGGCGGCGATGATCGTAAATTAAGGTATTAAACCCGCGCTCTAGGAAAAGGTTCGCATATTTAATTGAATTAATTTTCGTTTCCGTCACACCATGAGAAATAATGATATAGCGGTTGGTCTCGTGTGGTTCAACTAAAACCGCTTTAATCATGTATCCGAATGGGGAAGGAATATCTACCTCCCGCTTCGGAAGTGACTCAAACTCATCGGGATTATACCTTCCAGCTTCTTTTTCCCGCTTTAAAATCAATTCCTCGTCTTTCTTTTTCATATACATGACACGATTTGTAAAATACAAAGCAAGCGAAAACCAGAAAAATAACAAAATAAACAGAGCTCGAAATGCCTTCTTCAAAAACGGGCACCTCCTGAAGTAATTTAGATATCATATGAAAATTTCCCATAAATCAACAATTTTTATTTTAACAAAAAAAAGCCGCTGACACCAAAGAGCGGCTTCGGGTGCATGGGATCATTTACTGCTCCGCATTTTGTCGTTTCGTTGGGTGTAAAGCTTTTTCTAGTTCTTCAGCGGCAATCATCCTCTTGCCTCCACCTGCTGTGTCGGCATAGTTTTTCCCGCTTTGGCTGTTTCCCTTATCACGCTTTTGGCTCATGAACATAATCTCCCTTCAAGCTAGTCTCATTTAATAAGATGGATTACTCGAAGACTGATTATTCATGATAAAAACATTCTAGACAGTTTGGGCATGAAGCCGATAATAGCCGGTTTCAATCTGCCTTGATAGATGTGGGCGAACAACTTCAATCGCATCCATCAGCCTATTAAGGTCTACACCTGTGTCAATTCCCATCCGTTCAAGCATGTAAACAACATCCTCTGTCGCTGTATTACCACTGGCACCAGGCGCAAACGGACAGCCGCCAAGCCCGCCTGCTGATGTATCAAAGCGATCAACTCCGGCTTGAAGTGTGGCCAGAATATTCGCAAGGCCAAGCTTGCGTGTGTCATGAAAATGCGCTGTTAGAAGTGTCCCTTTGAATTCCTTTTTTAATTTTGAAAACAATGAAAAGGCTTCATTCGGTGCCGCCATCCCAATCGTATCGGCCACGCTTAATTCATCAACACCCGCTTCGGCAAATTCGCGGCAAAGTGCTAATGTATCACTTTCATCAATTTTTCCCTCATAAGGACAATAAAACGCTGTCGAAATGCAAGCACGGACAAAATACTTCTTTTGTTTTAGTTCGTGGATAATTGGATTCAGCTCTGCCATACTGTCTACTGTTGTCTTGTTAATATTTTTTAAATTAAAGCTGTTACTGACACCGACAAAAACGGCCACGGATTTACAATTTGTGGAATAGACCCGTTCAATCCCTTTACGGTTTGGGGCTAAAACAATGTCTTTTGCATCCCCGTCAAGGCAGTCAGCTACAATCTCCGCAGCATCTCCCATTTGCGGCACCCATTTCGGTGAAACGAATGAAGTCAGTTCCATTTCCTTCAATCCGGCATTCCTTAAACCCGCGATAAATTGTTTTTTTATCTCAGTCGGTACGAATAACTTCTCATTTTGCAGCCCATCACGCGGGCCAACCTCGATAATCGTCACTTTTTTAGGTAAAGAAAACATCATGATCCCCCTCTAATGTTCATACTTTCATTGTAGTGGTATTAATTTCAAAAAATCAAGAATTATAGAAATTTTGACAAAATAAGAGGATTTTCTATGTTTTTACTAGAAGTAATAACAGAAAACTGGTTGAAGGGGAGAGAATGTAATGGGTCAAACAGAAGTAGTCATTGTCAGTGCGGTTCGGACTGCACTTGGAAATTTTAATGGCAGGCTAAAAAATGTATCCGCACCAGAATTAGGAGCGACAGTGATTAAGGGGGCACTTGAGCAGGCAGGGATAAAGCTGGATCAGGTCGATGAAGTAATCATGGGAAATGTCCTCCAAGCCGGATTAGGACAAAACCCGGCAAGACAGGCTGCTATAAAAGCGGGGATTCCTGAAAGCGTTTCCTCAATGACGATTAATAAGGTTTGCGGTTCGGGGTTAAAGGCTGTGCACCTCGCTACACAAGCTATTTTGGCAGGAGATGCTGAAATCGTTGTGGCTGGCGGGATGGAAAATATGAGCCAGGCACCATATCTGTTAAAAAATGCTCGCGACGGTTTTAAAATGGGCGACCAAAAATTAGTCGACACGTTAACATCAGACGGGCTAACATGCGTCTTTAATGATTATCATATGGGGATAACTGCTGAAAATTTGGCAGAAAAATATTCCATTACGAGAGAAGAACAGGATGAATTTTCGGCATGGAGTCAGGAGAAGGCAGTTAAGGCGATTGAAACTGGAAAATTCAAAGATGAAATCGTTCCGGTTGTCATCCCGCAGCGCAAAGGAGAACCAATTATCTTCGAAACAGACGAATACCCGAAAAAAGGAACAACGGCGGAAAAATTGGCCGGTTTACGTCCTGCTTTTAAAAAGGATGGCAGTGTAACAGCAGGAAATGCTTCCGGAATTAATGATGGGGCAGCGGCTGTCGTTGTGATGAGCAAGGAAAAGGCTGATGAACTAGGGCTGAAGCCATTAGTTACGATCAAAGCAAACGCCAGTGCCGGGGTAGACCCAAGCATTATGGGAATCGGACCGGTACCGGCAGTGAGAAAGGCACTGGAAAAGGCGTCTGTTTCAATCGAAGATCTAAACTTAATTGAAGCAAATGAAGCCTTTGCGGCACAATCTTTAGCCGTTGACCGGGAGCTTCATTTTAATAAAGAAATCTTAAACGTAAATGGCGGTGCAATCGCACTCGGACATCCAATCGGGGCAAGCGGTGCGAGAATCCTTGTTACTTTAATTCACGAAATGAAAAGAAGGAATGCGCACACAGGATTGGCTACCCTTTGTATTGGCGGGGGTCAAGGGGTCGCAACGATTATTGAGCTAGCGTAAAAACCTTAATTTGAGGGAGAGAGCGGAAATGAAGAAAATTTGTACATCCTTCCAGGATGCAGTTGCCGATATTCAAGATGGGGCTACATTGATGGTTGGTGGATTTGGTTTGTGCGGAATACCGGAAAACCTGATTCTAGCATTAGCAGAAAAAGGCGTGAAGGATTTAACGGTCATTTCGAATAACTGCGGGATCGATGAATGGGGATTAGGGCTGCTCTTAAATAATAAACAAATTAAAAAAATGATAGGCTCCTATGTGGGTGAAAACAAAGAGTTTGAGAGACAGGTTTTAACAGGGGAACTTGAAGTAGAATTGACGCCGCAAGGCACATTAGCTGAAAAAATCCGGGCAGGCGGGGCCGGTATTCCGGCATTTTATACACCGGCTGGAGTGGGAACACCAATTGCCGAAGGAAAAGAAACGAAGATCTTTAACGGACGAGAATATCTTTTAGAAGAGGCGTTGACGGCTGATTTTAGTTTGGTAAGGGCATGGAAAGGCGACAAAATGGGAAATCTCGTATATCACAAAACAGCGCGGAACTTCAATCCAATGATTGCCGCAGCAGGAAAAGTGACGATTGCCGAAGTGGAAACACTATATGAAATCGGCGAACTAGATGCTAATTTTATTCATACCCCAAGCATCTATGTTCAATCAATTATCGAAGGAACGCAGGAAAAACGAATTGAGCGATTAACGGTAAAAAAATAGAGTGAGGGAAGGGAGTAAAATCAATGGCAAATGATAAGGCCTCAGTCAGAGAAAGAATTGCGATTAGAGCAGAAAAAGAAATTGAAACCGGCTTTTATGTAAACCTAGGCATCGGTATGCCAACCCTCGTTGCCAACTATATAACGGAAAATAAGCAGGTTGTCCTGCAATCGGAAAATGGGCTTCTTGGTATTGGACCCTATCCTGAGAAGGAAGAGGTTGATCCGGATTTAATTAATGCCGGTAAAGAAACAGTAACAGCAATAAATGGTGCGGCTTATTTTGACAGTGCTGAATCGTTTGCGATGATTCGCGGCGGACATGTCAACCTAGCGATTCTTGGCGGTATGGAGGTATCTGAAACCGGTGACTTGGCAAACTGGATGATCCCGGGAAAGATGATTAAAGGGATGGGAGGTGCGATGGACCTTGTCCATGGCGCCCGGAAAATCATAGTCATAATGGAGCATGTAAATAAAATAGGCGAATCAAAAATCTTAAAACAATGCACCCTGCCATTAACGGGAAAAGGGGTAGTCAACCGGATTATCACTGAGCGTGCGGTCATGGATGTTACCGATTCCGGATTAAGGCTTGTGGAAGTGGCAAGTGGATTCACGGTTGAGGAAGTTGTCGCGTCGACAGAAGCGGCAATGCATGTTGATGAAGAAGTAAAATTAGAAGCTTTCTAATAGTAAAGGCAGGCTGGACTAAGACAGTCTGCTTTTTTATATAAAGTGGATTAAGTGAAATGGTATAATAAAAGCGAGATTTTGATAATGGAGGCGTTTAGAATGAAAAAACAAAAGAGACAACAAAATCAATCTAAACCAAAAAAAGATGATTCAGCGGTAACGCTTAAAGATTTAATTGATCCAAACTTAATGAAACAATTAAAAGAGCAGCAGGATCAACTGAAGGCTGAGGAAGAGAGTAAAAAAGAAGCGGAAGAGCAAAGAAAGCGAGAAGAACGCAGATTAAAGGAAAAAAACAAATCGTTTGAAGAACTTTTAAATGAGAGCGGAATGAACTGGCAAGAATTCAAATAAAAAGGAGAGCGGCAGGCTCCCCTTTTTATCGATGCTCTTTATATTTACTTGCCTTAGTTAATTCCTTAATTACAGCAATTTCTCCATCCGATAGCGGCTGGCTCCGAACTGCCTCGGCATTGCTCTTTATCTGTTCCGGACTGCTGGCGCCAGCAATAACTGAGGCCACGGCAGGGTTAGCCAAATTATACTGAAGGGCCACTTCCGTAAACGAACGGGTTGCTGCCACTTTTTCTTTTAATAGAGGTAAAACAATACGCAGATCTTCATAATTGTAATCAAAATATCCTTTCTCAGAAGCCTTGTCTAACAGTTTATCGCTTAATAGCCCCTTCGCCAGCGGACCGCGTGTCACAACACTAATACCATGTTCATGAAGCAGCGGTAAAGCCTCTTCCTCAGGCCTCCGGTCCAGGATGCTATATTGCATCATCACAGATACGATGCTAGACTTCGCAACATACTCCTTAATCACGTTTGGACGAATCGACGAAATCCCATAATAGCGAATAAAACCTTCTGCTTTCAATTCTTCAAACGCTTCAATCGTTTCATCAATTGGGTCTTCGATCGTGCCTCCATGCAATTGATAAAGGTCGATATAATCAGTCCCAAGCCGTTTTAAGCTATTTTTCACTTCTTCCTTTATATATGCTTTGGAAGGATCCCATGACCAGCCGGCCTGATCCTTGTTCCAGCGATTTCCGACCTTTGTCGCAATAATGACCTGTTCCCGGACACCCTTTAACGCCAGCCCGACTATCTTTTCATTTTTACCAAAATCATATAAATCGGCCGTATCAAAATAATTGATGCCTTCCTCAAGAGCAGCCTCTATTATTTTTCGGGCAGTTTTTTCTTCCATGCCAATGGACATACAACCCAGGCCTAATTCCGTCACAAGCAAATCTGAATTCCCTAATCTTCTTTTTTTCAAAAAAAATCACCCCGTCCCTTTTTTTACAATTTTATAAAAGAAAAGGGCAGACTACAAATAACAGGTCTTATTTTTGTGTCACATTTTTGATCCACTCCGACACAGAAACGTATTCCTTGTTATACTCCTTAAGCTTTTGCAGGATCTCCCATCCTTTGCCGACAAGGATGATGCCCTTTTCATGCACCACTACCTTCATCCCATTCCCCTCCAATTAAAGTATGGTAAAATGTATGACGAGATCTAATTGGAAAGAACAGGAGAGACAGTTATGACCAAACTTGAGGAAAAAACGCTACATAGCGAAGAGATTTTTTTAGGAAAAATAATCAGTCTTCATTTACAGGATGTGGAGCTGCCAAACGGTAAACACGCAAAACGGGAAATTATCAAGCATCCGGGGGCTGTCGCTATTTTAGCCATTACCGATGACAACAAAATCGTTATGGTTGAGCAATACCGTAAAGCGCTGGAAAGAACAATAGTGGAAATACCTGCTGGAAAACTGGAAAAAGATGAAGAGCCTGCCCTTTGTGCCCGACGTGAACTAGAGGAAGAGACAGGCTATGAGTGCGATAGCCTGGAATTACTCACTTCTTTTTATACATCACCAGGTTTCGCCGATGAAATCGTCCATGTATATTTAGCAAAAGGTCTTACGAAAAAAGAAAATGCTGCAGATCTTGATGAAGACGAGTTTGTTGAACTTGAGGAATTAACACTTGAAGAGGCCGAGCAATATGTAAAGGAACAAAAGATTTATGATGCGAAAACCATTTTTGCTGTTCAATACTTCCAATTACAAGAGGCGTTGAAAAATAAATGAATCGCTACTATGTAGACTTACATATTCACATTGGAAGGACATGGACAGGCAAGCCGGTCAAAATCACCGGGGCCAAGTCACTGACGTTTACCAATATCATTGAACATGCGAGGCATGAAAAAGGACTCAATATGGTTGGTATCATTGACAGCCATTCACCAGAAGTGATCCTCGAAATGGAAAGTCTGATCGAAAGTGGAGAAATCGTCGAACATCCAGACGGTGGATTAGTATTTGGTGATTTGACCGTTATCCCTGGTTCGGAATTGGAGATTTACGATGAACAATGTAATGGCCCGATCCACCTGCTCTGTTACTTTCCGAATCTTTCCGTGATGCGAGAATTCTCCTCATGGCTGTCGGGGCATTTAAAAAATATTCAATTGAGTTCACAAAGGATATACGCTACAGGACTTATTTTGCAAAAAAAGGTAAAAGATTTAGGTGGTATTTTTATTCCTGCCCATGTGTTTACACCGTTTAAAAGTTTATATGGAAAAGGAGTTAACCGTTCACTTACTGAGGTGTTAGACCCGGAGTTGATTGATGGGATTGAACTCGGTTTAAGCTCAGATACAAGTATGGCGGATCAAATAGGTGAGTTACACAACTATACGTTTGTAACCAATTCGGACGCTCACTCGCTTGCGAAAATTGCACGTGAATATCAGGTCATTGCGATGAAGGAGCCAACATTTTTAGAATTACACAAAGCATTAAAAGGTGAAGATGGTCGAAAAGTTATTGCCAACTACGGACTCGATCCCTATCTCGGTAAATATCACAAGACAGTTTGTGCGGAATGTCTTAATCCCGCAACCGATGATGACCAAATATGTACTCTTTGCGGTAACAAGAAGATTATTAAAGGGGTCGCAGACAGGATTCTTGAACTGAAAACGGCTGAAAAGGGCCGGGATGACCGACCGCCATATGTTCATCAAGTGCCGCTTGAATTCATACCTGGACTAGGGCCAAAGTTACTTGAAAAGCTTGTCAATCATTTTGGCAGTGAAATGGCCATTCTACATGAAATCCCTTCCGAGGCACTCAACGAGGTTGTACCCCCGAAAATCGCCGACCTCATCATGAAGGCTAGGGAAGGAAAAGTAAATTTAGCAGCCGGAGGCGGTGGGAAATACGGAAAAATCGCCGATCAATAAAACATGTATACCCGGTAGCATTAGCTATCGGTCTTTTTTTTTGGAATCTATTAAATTTGGTCATAGAATAACTAGACTGGCATAGAATGTAATAACTTACCTTGAGAATAATAGGAGGAAAAGCAAATGAAAAAACGATTGTACCAGTCCGATGCCGCTAGTTATTTCCGTGAGCATTCCTCAATTTTTTTATTTATTGTCGTTTTATTTTTAATGGGGGTAATCTTTGGAGCAATAGTGGTGAATAGCATGAGCATTACGCAGAAGGAAGATTTATTCTATTATTTATCACAATTTTTTGGCCAAGTTTCTGACGGTAAGGTGGCAGAAGACAACGATTTATTTTTGCAAAGCTTTTTCCACAACAGTAAGTTTATTGGTCTGATGTGGATCCTGGGAATATCCATTATTGGTCTGCCTGTTATTCTCATTCTCCTATTTATAAAAGGAATGGTTGTTGGGTTTACAGTTGGCTTTCTTGTAAGCCAAATGGGCTGGAAAGGTTTTATGTTAGCCTTTGTTTCGATTCTGCCGCAAAACTTGATTATCATTCCGGTGTTTATTATGATGGCGGCATTATCAGTAATCTTCTCACTTCGAATGATAAAAAAGCAATTTATGAAAAAATATGCACAACCAATTATGCCTTTTTTCAAAAGATACATTTTTGCCCTACTAGCAGCAGTGATTTTTATCTCCGCTGCATCAGGGATTGAAGCCTATTTATCGCCATGGTTGATGAAAACAATTATTAGTTCAACTAGTTTAAAATAATTATTAAATGATAGTATATATAATTTCTTCTTTATAATAATTTTATTTTGAATCTCTTTTGTCATCTGTTATAATGAGAATAACAGTGGCGAGGGAGGGCCTTCAGGATGGAAACGAGAATTGAAAGAATTAAGAAACAGCTGCATTCAGCGAGTTATAAATTAACACCACAGCGTGAAGCAACTGTTCGGGTTTTGCTAGAAAATGAAGAGGATCATTTAAGTGCAGAAGATGTGTACCTCCTCGTAAAAGAAAAATCGCCTGAAATTGGTTTAGCAACTGTTTATCGGACGTTGGAATTGCTAACGGAATTAAAAGTTGTCGATAAAATAAATTTTGGTGATGGTGTTTCTCGGTATGATCTCCGTCAAGAAGGTGCGGCCCATTTTCACCATCATCTTGTTTGTATTGAATGTGGTGCCGTTGATGAAATTCAGGAAGATTTACTTGAAGATGTAGAAGCAGTTGTAGAGCGCAGATGGAATTTTAAAATAAAAGACCACCGACTTACATTTCATGGCATCTGTTACCGCTGCCAAGATAAAGGAAACGAAGAAGAAACAGTTGAATAAAAACCAAAAGGTCCTTTTTCAATGAAAGGGCTTTTTTCTTTCCTATCCCATAATTGTTGTGGGCGTTTGAACCTAATAAATTCCATCCATTACCGATTACTAGGTATAAAACTTGTACATTTTGGCATACCTTTAACTAGATAATCGTTAATTGGGGGAAGAAGAATGATTACATTTATAAGAATAGCACTGCAGACCGTAAAGGTTTTTATCATATTCACCGGGTGCACGATACTCTTTTATTATGGTATCATGTGGGTATCGGAAGAATACCAAAATTATCATCGCTATGATGAACCGGAAGGAGCTGCGTTAAAGGTTTCGAACGCAGTGAATGAAGAAAGTTCTTCCTTGTTAGATCGGCTGATGTTGTTTTATTTAAATGGGGAGTAATCGCAAATGGAAGAGCACTTGAAGGATTTTAAAACCTACTTGACAGTTGAAAAAGGGCTGGCAAAAAATACAATTGTGTCATATGAACGTGATTTAAAAAGCTATCTTCATTATTTGAAAAATGTAGAATCCATTCAAACTTTAAATGATGTCCAGCGTATTCATATCATCCATTTTTTAAGTTTTTTAAAGGATCAAGAGAAATCATCAAAAACAGTGGCAAGACATATTGCCTCCGTTCGAGCTTTTCATCAATTTTTGTTAAGAGAAAAGGCAGCAGACCGAGACCCATCCGTGCTCATTGAACCGCCAAAGCTGGAAAGAGCGATTCCTAAAGTATTAAGTTTACAAGAAGTTGAGATTCTTTTAGATGCGCCAAATTCACATGACCACTTCGGTATAAGGGACAAGGCTATGCTTGAGCTCCTCTATGCTACAGGTATCCGTGTTAGTGAGCTAATTGGACTTGATACTGAAAACATTCACCTAACGATGGGATTCGTTCGCTGTATTGGTCAGGGCAATAAAGAGCGGATTATTCCAATCGGCAGGACTGCATCGGAAGCAATCAAGCATTATTTAGAGCATGGCAGGCCCCACTTTGTTACAGCAAAGCATCATGATGATGCATTGTTTTTAAACCATCAAGGGCGTCGGCTAACACGACAAGGGTTTTGGAAAATTTTAAAAAAACTGGCAAACGAAGCTGGGATTGCCAAAGAGCTCACCCCACATACACTAAGACATTCCTTTGCCACACATTTGTTGGAAAATGGTGCTGATTTAAGAGCGGTTCAAGAAATGCTGGGACATGCTGATATTTCAACCACGCAAATATATACTAACGTTACAAAAACTAGGTTAAAGGATGTATATAGTAAATTCCATCCCCGAGCTTAATAGAATGATAGGTTTTGAAAAGTGTCAAAAAGCTGCCATAAAATTTTGGCGGCTTTTTTCTTGTAATTTCTTAAACATTTAGTACAATATAGATGTCAGACTTCTGACGAATATTTTTACTTTAGGATTTCATAATCCTAATTTTCTAAGGGCAACATATTATTTGCAAACGTTTTCTAGGTTAAAAGGAGGAAGTTTCGTATGGCTGTAAATACATATAAACGTATTTTTATTATCGTAATGGATTCGGTCGGGATAGGGGAAGCACCTGATGCAGATAAATTTGGTGACAAAGGTGCAGATACCTATGGACATATTGCAGAGAAAATGAATGGCCTAAACATGCCAAACATGGCGAAGTTAGGTTTAAGCAATATTCGGGAAATTAAAGGAGTCGAAAAAGCCGAAAAGCCATTAGCGTTCTATACAAAAATGATGGAAGCTTCTAATGGGAAAGATACGATGACAGGGCACTGGGAAATTATGGGTTTAAATATCCAAACACCTTTCCGTGTATTCCCTGATGGGTTTCCTGATGAACTTGTTTCTGAATTGGAACAACGTACCGGTCGAAAAATTATTGGCAATAAACCTGCGAGTGGTACAGAAATTCTAGTCGAGCTGGGCGAAGAGCATATGAAAACAGGGGCATTGATTGTTTATACATCGGCAGATTCCGTACTTCAAATCGCTGCCCACGAAGAAATTGTCCCACTCGAAGAGCTTTATAAAATTTGTAAAATTGCCCGTGAATTAACACTTGATGAAAAGTACATGGTTGGCCGCGTCATTGCCCGCCCATTCTTAGGTGAACCAGGGAATTTTAAACGTACGTCTAACCGCCATGATTATGCTTTAAAACCATTTGACCGTACGGTAATGAGCGAATTAAAAGACTCCGGCTTCGAGGTCATTGCCATCGGGAAAATTTCTGATATTTATGATGGCGAGGGAGTGACAAAGTCGCTAAGAACGGTTTCAAACATGGATGGTATGGATAAGCTTGTCGAGACCTTTGACATGGATTTCACAGGAATTAGCTTCGTAAATCTAGTTGATTTTGATGCATTATTCGGCCATCGCCGCGATCCGGAAGGCTACGGAAAGGCATTGGAAGAATATGATGCCCGACTGCCTGAGGTATTTGCAAAAATGAAAGACGATGATTTATTACTGATTACAGCAGACCACGGAAATGACCCTGTTGCCCCAGGCACAGATCATACACGTGAATATGTACCATTACTTGTATATTCAAAGAGCATGTCAGAAGGAAAGGAACTTCCGTTACGGGAAACCTTTGCAGACCTTGGAGCTACCGTTGCTGAAAACTTTAAGGTAAAAATGCCGAAGTATGGTAAAAGCTTTTTAAATGAATTGAAATAAGGAGGGGAAATGAGAATGAATTTTGAAAATATCCAAAAAGCTGCTAGTTTTTTAAAAGAAAAATATCCAAATGCGCCAAGGATTGGTCTTATATTGGGTTCTGGCTTAGGTGTTTTAGCGGATGAAATCACAAATCCGGTAAAAATACCTTATAATGAAATTCCTGATTTTCCTGTTTCTACAGTAGAAGGTCATGCCGGTCAACTCGTATTTGGATTGCTAAATGGCGTAGAAGTTGCCGCAATGCAGGGCCGTTTTCATTTCTATGAGGGGTACAGCATGGACAAGGTGACGTTCCCGGTTCGTGTAATGAAAGAACTGGGTGTTGAAATGTTAATCGTCACCAATGCCGCTGGCGGCGTAAATGAAAGTTTCACACCTGGAGATTTAATGATTATTACAGACCATATTAATAATATGGGAACAAATCCGTTAATTGGACCGAATGATTCTCATTTAGGTGTCCGCTTTCCGGATATGTCTGAGGCATATTCTAAGGAATTACGCGCCATGGCAAAAGAAATTGCAACCCGATTAAACATCCATGTTAAAGAAGGAGTTTATTTCGGAAATCCAGGACCTGTTTATGAAACACCTGCAGAAATACGAATGGTACGTACTATTGGCGGTGATGCGGTTGGAATGTCCACCGTTCCTGAGGTAATTGTCGCTCGCCACAGTGGGATGAAGGTTCTAGGAATTTCTTGTATTTCCAATATGGCGGCAGGAATTCTTGATCAGCCGTTAACCCATGATGAGGTAATTGAAACGACTGAAAAAGTAAAAGCTGATTTCCTTTCTTATGTAAAAGAAATTGTAAAGAATATCGCAAAATAAATTGACTAAAATTATACGAAGTGGTGATAAAAATGAGAATGGTTGACCTAATTGAGAAAAAAAGAGATGGGCAGGAACTTGCAACAGATGAAATTAAATTTATTATTAATGGTTACACTGACGGTTCGATACCAGATTATCAGGTAAGTGCCTTAACAATGGCCATTTATTTTAAAGGGATGACCGAAAGGGAAAGAGCCGATTTAACGATGGCAATGGTTGAATCTGGAGATCAAATTGATTTGTCGCAAATCGAAGGGATTAAAGTTGACAAACATTCAACTGGCGGAGTAGGTGATACCACTACACTTGTGCTTGGACCACTTGTTGCGGCACTTGGTGTCCCAATTGCCAAAATGTCCGGCCGTGGTTTAGGGCATACGGGCGGGACTATTGATAAATTAGAAGCTGTTGAAGGCTTCCATGTAGAAATCGAAAATAATGAATTTATTGACCTAGTAAATAAAAACAAAATTGCAGTAATTGGGCAAAGTGGTAATTTAACACCTGCAGATAAAAAGCTTTATGCACTTAGAGATGTCACTGCCACAGTTGATAGTATTCCACTTATTGCAAGCTCAATTATGAGTAAAAAGATTGCTGCTGGTGCGGATGCTATTGTTCTTGATGTAAAAACAGGTGCTGGTGCTTTTATGAAAACACTAGACGACTCACGGGAACTAGCGAAGGCAATGGTTCGTATCGGTAATAATGTTGGTAGAAGAACAATGGCAGTGATTTCTGATATGAGTCAACCGCTAGGTTTTGCGATTGGAAATGCTCTTGAAGTGAAGGAAGCAATAGATACCCTAAAAGGGGAAGGACCTGAGGATTTAACAGACCTTTGTCTAACGCTAGGAAGTCACATGGTGTACTTAGCCGAAAAGGCCGGCACATTAGAAGAGGCACGCACTATGCTTGAAAATGTGATCAAAGATGGGTCTGCCCTTGATAAATTAAAAGTATTTTTAAGTTCTCAGGGCGGAGATGCCTCGATTGTTGATGATCCTTCAAAAATGCCGCAAGCAAAATATATCTATGAGCTTGAAGCAAAGGAAAATGGCTATGTTGCTGAAATTATTGCTGATGAGGTCGGAACTGCAGCAATGCTATTAGGAGCCGGAAGAGCAACGAAAGAATCTGTTATTGACCTTGCTGTAGGCCTTGTATTAAGAAAGAAAATCGGAGATCAAGTAAAAGAAGGCGAATCATTAGTTACAATCTACAGCAACTTTGAAAATGTAGAAGAAGTAAAACAAAAGCTTTACGAAAATATCAAGATCTCAACAAGCAAAGTAGAAGCACCAATTCTTGTTCACGAAGAAATAACACAGTAAACATAGTAAAAAAATGAAAAAGGGTGTCAGGCACCATGTGAAAAATTCACATGATGCCTGACACCCTAATTTTTTTGTGGGCGGAGGAAATAATTGTATAAAGTAATTTATTTTGGAAAAAATGGAGGCTATAAAGAATGGAGGGTTATGCGAATGAAACGATTTGTCTCTTTCATAGTGACATCTTTTTTACTTACAAGTTTATGGAGTCCATCTGCTTTTGCTGCTGAAGAGAAAAAGACGACTGATATCGTCAGCAATGTTAAATCCGCTATTTTAATTGAACGAGATACTGGGACAGTTCTCTACGAGAAAAATAGTAATGAAGAACTGCCGCCTGCCAGTATGACCAAAATCATGACAATGCTTTTAATTATGGAAGCACTGGATCAAGGAAAACTGACATGGGATGAAAAAATCCGTGCAAGCGAATATGCAGCATCCATGGGCGGTTCACAAATATTTCTTGAGCCGGGCGAAGAAATGACAACTAAGGAAATGTTAAGAGGAATCGCGATTGGTTCTGGAAATGACGCATCTGTAGCAATGGCAGAAAAAATTGCAGGCTCTGAAGAAGCGTTTGTTGATATGATGAACGATAAGGCAAAAAAACTGGGATTAAAGCATACGTTCTTTAAAAATACAACAGGACTTCCTGTAAGTGGACATTTCAGCTCAGCGGCAGACATGGCTATTATGGCAAAAGAGCTCCTAAAATATGAAGACATTACAAAATTTACAGGTATGTATGAGGCCTACCTTCGTGAAAATACAGATAAAAAATTCTGGCTTGTTAATACCAATAAATTAGTCCGTTTTTACCCAGGTGTAGATGGACTTAAAACTGGTTTTACTGCGGAAGCAAAATATTGCTTAACGGCAACAGCCCAAAAAGATGGTATGCGCGTGATTGCTGTCGTTTTTGGTGCCCCAACCTCAAAGGAAAGAAATGCGCAAGTAACAAAAATGCTTGATTATGCCTTTGCCCAATATCAAACACATCCAATGTTTAAGCGAAATCAAACAATTGGTCAAGCCAAAATAAGTAAAGGGCAGGAAAAGTCTGTTAAGGCGGTAACAAGCGAACCACTTTCTTTATTAACAAAGAAAGGTGAAAAGACAGAGGATGTTAAACAAAAGATTGTTCTGCAAAAAAATCTAAATGCCCCAATTACGAAGGGGGATCAGGTAGGGACAATCAAGCTCATTAAGGGAGAAAAAGTCATTCTGGAAAGCCCTATAGTTGCGGGCCAAGATGTAAAGCAAGCAGGATGGTGGACACTTTATAAACGTTCCTTTGGGATGTTTACAAAAGCCGGGAAATAAAAAAAGTGTAAGCGCCCGTTTAGCAGCGTAACACCTTTGTCGAATTTACTAAACATTGTACTAATTTTAGCGAATTACGACTAGTTTTGTATTTATAGAAGGATATTGCCGTTTGTGAAGCGAATTGACTCACTATACCAGATTAAGGAGGCCGGGGATAGTGAGTCTTAACATTGATATGGAAACAAAAAATGATGTTTTATGTATTCGCTTAAGCGGTGAATTAGATCACCATACTGCGGATGAACTTCGCGAGCAGGCGACAGCAGTTATCGAAAAAAACGATATTCGTCATATTGTCTTAAATTTGGAAGGACTTTCCTTTATGGATAGCTCAGGTTTAGGGGTTATTTTAGGAAGATATAAACAAATCAAACAGGTGCACGGTGAAATGGTCGTTTGTGCAATTTCCCCTGCAATACAAAGATTATTCGATATGTCTGGTTTATTTAAAATTATCAAAATGGAACCGACTGAGGAATTTGCATTGCAAAGATTGGGGGTGGCCTGAGTGAAGAATGAAATGAATCTTCAATTCAGTGCTTTAAGTCAAAATGAGTCGTTTGCACGCGTAACCGTTGCAGCTTTTATTGCCCAGCTTGATCCAACAATGGATGAACTGACAGAAATTAAAACAGTCGTTTCAGAAGCCGTGACAAATGCCATTATTCATGGTTATGAAAATGATCCAACTGGAATTGTGTATATTCAGGTTACCATTGAGGACAGTCTGATTGATATGACCATAAAGGATATTGGATTAGGAATTGTAGATGTGGAGGAAGCTCGTCAACCATTATTTACAACGAAGCCGGATCTAGAACGATCCGGTATGGGTTTTACTATCATGGAAAATTTCATGGATGAGGTAGAGGTTCATTCACAGCCAGGTCGAGGAACCGAGGTTAGATTACGAAAGCATTTAAATTCTAGCAAAATGCTTTGCAATTAAGGAGACTTGCTGATGGATGTGGAGGTCAAGAACGATAAAAGTCACACGTATTTAAAGGATCATGAAGTGAAAGAGCTCATTAAAAAGAGCCAAGAAGGGGACCAAGATGCTAGGGATTTAATCGTTGAAAAAAACATGCGTCTCGTCTGGTCTGTTGTCCAACGGTTTCTTAATAGGGGCTATGACCCCGATGACTTATTCCAAATTGGCTGCATTGGATTATTAAAATCAGTTGATAAGTTTGACCTTTCCTATGATGTAAAGTTCTCCACCTATGCGGTACCAATGATCATTGGTGAAATCCAGCGATTTATTCGCGATGATGGAACTGTGAAGGTAAGCCGGTCACTGAAAGAAATAGGGAACAAAATCCGAAAAGCAAAGGATGAATTATCGAAGAACCTAGGAAGAATCCCGACAGTTAATGAAATTTCAGCACATTTGGACCTTTCCCCGGAGGATGTAATCCTTGCTCAAGAAGCAAGCAGGACACCGTCATCCATTCATGAAACTGTTTATGAAAACGATGGGGATCCGATCACATTACTTGATCAAATTGATGACGGTAATGAAGGAAAATGGTTTGATAAAATTGCTTTAAAAGAAGCCATCAGGGAATTGGATGAACGGGAAAGACTTATCGTTTATTTAAGATATTATAAGGATCAAACCCAGTCAGAAGTTGCCCTTAGGTTGGGGATTTCGCAGGTTCAAGTATCAAGACTAGAAAAAAAGATATTACAGCAAATGAAAGACCGTATGGATCTCTAATCCATATGGTTTTTTCTTTTTCATACATGAAAAAATAGCTAGTTATCCATACTACTTATACGAGGAAATCATTTTGTGGGGAGTGAATGTTTTGGAACAGACAATCTACATCCGCATGCGGAACCGTGTTCAAGCAGAGCCGGAAGAAAAAATTTTGCTTAAGGATGTTGCCCAGATCATTGCCCCAGAAGCTGTTCTCTCGAATATTAAAAAAATGATGGTTCATCAATTAACTCCAACAGATAGGAATATAGTCGTCCTTGATGTGATGAAAGTCATCAATTTGATTACAGATACTTTTGATGATTGTGAGGTTCAAACCATTGGTCCTGCACAAACCATTATAGAAGTAACCTTTAAAAAGAATGGAGTTTCGATTCCTTTTTTTCTCTTAATATGGTTTCTGTTATTTTTTGGTTCAGCCATGGCGATTATGAATTTTCATGATGATGTCAGTATGAAAAGTGTCCATGAAAAAATTTATACCATCATAACTGGAGAGATAGATGCAAAGCCATTATTATTTCAAATTCCCTATTCCATTGGTTTGGGTCTAGGAATGATTCTATTTTTTAATCATGTATTTAAGAAGCGGATTAATGAAGAACCCAGTCCACTTGAAGTAGAGATGTTTAATTATCAGCTGGATTTAGATAATTATGTCATTATCCATGAAAACAAAGAAAGTATGAAACGACTTAATGACGACGATTAAAATTTTGGCAGTTCTATTTGTAGGATTATCAAGTGGATTGGCCGTAGGTTCTGGTTTTGTGGCATTCCTTACCGTTCTTGGAGTGATTCCCAGACTGACACAGCTAAGCAAAACAATGAAAATGATTCACCAGTATGAATGGGCAGTTGTATTTGGTGCGCTGACTGGGGTAATAGCGAGTCTTAGGGATCCTGAATTACATATATCATCCTATTTTTTGATTCCATTAGGAATAACAGGTGGAATATTTTTCGGAATGTTAGCTGCAGCTCTTACAGAGGTTCTAAATGTCCTGCCGATTCTTGTGAAACGGATTCGCTTGGATGGGCAGATTATCATTTTAATAATGGCAATTGTATTTGGGAAAATATTTGGTGCCATTTTTCAATGGCTTTATTTTGTTCATCATTAAATACCTTGAAAATTATCAAGTTCCACCACAATAAGCTTTCGAAGCGAAGCATCCTTTAACGCAAACTTTTAGTTTTTCAAGTAATCAGCTTCTTAAGATATTTTACTCTTTTCTAATGAAGGGACATCAAAGTATGAGTATTCGGAGGCGGGTCATTTTAGTTACTGACGGTGATGAATATGCAAAAAGAGCTGTTGCACATGTTGCCCGCGAGATTGGTGGACGTTGTATTTCCAGTTCTCATGGAAATCCTTCTACATTATCAGGTCCAGAAATCGTTAAGTTAATAAAAAAAGCTCCTCATGATCCTGTATTAGTGATGTTTGATGATAGTGGCATAGTGGGGGAAGGTGCGGGTGAGACCGCATTGAAATATGTTGCATTACATAAAGATATAGAAGTTCTAGGTGTCATTGCAGTTGCAGCAAAATCTAGGCATGAGGAATGGTCAAGGGTCGATGTAAGCATCGATCGTGATGGAGAGTTAACACCATATGGAGTAGACAAATATGGTATACCAGAACTAGAAATCGGGAGAATAAATGGAGATACCGTTTATTGTCTTGATGAATTGAATGTACCAATTATTGTAGGTGTTGGCGATATTGGCAAAATGGCAAGACATGATTCATACAAACTTGGTTCACCAATCACGAAAAAAGCAGTGGAATTAATTCTTGAAAGGAGTGGCTTTCATGGCGAGAAGTAACGAGCAAAAATGGCCAATCCCGGAATCAGTGCATGAAATTGAAAATTATATGAAACAGCGGGTGGGACTAGGGGTAAGCTTTGATTTTGGAGTCAGGAAGTTAAAAATTCTAAAAAAAGATGTCCATATCTATTATGTAAATGGGTTATGCGATACTCTTTATATTATACAGTTAATTGAAGAACTAGTAGAAATCAATGATCATGAAAAAGTATCAACGGACTTGTTTAAAATAATTGATAATCGGCTTGTTAACCAATCAGTTGAACAAGTAAAAACACTCGATAAAGTTGTCGATCAGGTGTTGTCTGGATTAATTGCGGTTGTGATGGAAGGTGAAAGTACAGCCCTTGTCATTGACGTAAGGAGCTATCCGGGCAGGTCTCCACAAGAGCCTGATACAGAAAAAGTAGTTAGAGGGTCACGTGACGGATTTGTTGAAAATATTATTCTCAATACGGGATTAACTAGAAGGAGGATCCGTGACGAACGGCTGCGCTTTGAAATGCATAAGGTAGGTAAACGTTCGAAAACGGATGTAGCGTTAGGGTATTTAGAAGATGTGGCAGACCCTGATTTATTAAATATTCTACGAAATGAATTAGATGCAATCGATGTTGATGGTATTCCGATGGCAGATAAAACGATTGAGGAATTTATCGTGAAACAGGGCTGGAACCCCTTCCCATTAGTTAGATATACAGAGAGAGCGGATGTAGCAGCAGCTCATATTTTAGAAGGCCATGTCATTATTTTTTGTGACACCTCTCCAAGTGTAATTATTACACCGACAACCTTTTTTCATCATGTACAGCATGCTGAAGAATTTAGGGAATCACCGGCAATGGGGACTTTTGTGCGTTGGACGCGGTTTTTAGGCGTCTTAGCATCGATTGTGTTGCTTCCCTTATGGTTACTGTTCGTATTGGAGCCGTCTCTTTTACCTGAAAAGGTTTCCTTCATTGGACCGAATGAACAAACCAATATTCCAGTGGTCGTTCAATTAATTTTAGCTGATTTTGGAATAGAATTTTTAAGGATGGCAGCCATACATACCCCTACACCATTATCAACGGCAATGGGCTTAATTGCAGCGGTATTAATTGGCCAAATTGCGATTGACGTTGGTCTGTTTGTTCCAGAGGTGATCCTTTATGTTGCTGTGGCAGGGATTGGTAGTTTTACGACTCCAAGCTATGAATTAGGTGTGGCAAATAAAATGGCCAGAATGGCACTAATGATATTAGTAGCTATTTTTCATACGCCCGGCTTTATCATTGGCAGTACCATCATGTTTTTATTTGTAGTTAAGATGCGCGCACTTAATACACCATACTTCTGGCCATTTCTTCCTTTTGAACCAAAAGGATTTATACAAATTGTCTTCCGCAGGGCGATCCCTGGATCACTGCTTAGACCAAGTATTGTCCACCCGCGAAATCGTTTTCGGCAGCCGCCTAAGGCAAACGAGAAATAATTGCGGTTTTTTTACAGTTATGCTAAAGTAATTTTAATTAAATAAAGGAATAAAAGATTAAAAATAGGCAGTATCTTATGGAGATTCTGTCTATTTATTTATTATAATATTCTACATAAACTATAGTGAGTGGTGCAGGAGAGAGGGAATAGAATGTATTTTTACGGTTCAACAGGTGTTAATAAAAACGGGAATTTAGAAATAGGCGGGGTCGATGCTGTTGAGTTAGCACAGCAATTTGGCACTCCACTCTATGTATATGATGTTGCATTAATAAGAGAAAGGGCAAGGGGCTTTAAACAAACATTTGAAGATTTAAATGTTAAGGCTCAAGTCGCTTATGCCAGTAAAGCATTTTCGACAGTTGCTATGATTCAGTTAGCGGAGGAAGAAGGATTATCACTCGATGTCGTATCGGGCGGTGAATTGTATACTGCAATTGTAGCTGGATTTCCGGTAGAAAGAATTCATTTTCATGGAAATAATAAAAGCCGAGAAGAATTAGAAATGGCTTTGGACCAAAGAATTGGTTGTATTGTGGTTGATAATTTTTCAGAAATGGAGCTATTAAAGACCATTTGCCATGAGAAGAATGCAAAGATCAGTATCCTATTAAGGGTTACCCCTGGAATCGAGGCACATACCCACGACTACATCTTAACTGGGCAGGAGGATTCTAAATTTGGTTTTGATCTTCAAAATGGTCAGGCGGAAGAGGCGTTAAAAACGGCGATTCAGTTTGAAAATTTTGATGTTCTCGGACTTCATTGCCATATTGGATCACAAATTTTTGAAACAACAGGTTTTTTACTGGCAGCACAGAAAATTGTTGAAAAGATGGAACACTGGAAAGATGAACTTTCCTTTGAAGCAAAGGTATTAAACTTAGGCGGGGGTTTTGGAATCCGCTATACAAAAGAGGATGAGCCCATCCCACCATCACAATATGTAAGTGAGATTATTTCAGAGGTAAAAAATTTAGTTAAACAGCACTCATTATCCATGCCGGAAATTTGGATTGAGCCTGGACGCTCACTGGTGGGTGATGCTGGTATTACCCTTTACCATGTGGGATCATCCAAAGAAGTTCCAGGCGTTAGAAAATATCTAGCCGTTGATGGCGGGATGAGTGATAATATACGTCCTGCACTTTACCAGGCAAAATATGAAGCAGTGCTTGCTAATAAACCATTAGCCAAAGCAAATGAAACCGTCTCAATTGCCGGGAAATGCTGTGAATCCGGTGATATGTTAATTTGGGACTTGCCGCTTCCGGAGGCTGGGGAGGAGGATATTCTTGCAGTATTTTGCACGGGTGCCTACGGTTATTCTATGTCTAACAACTATAACCGGATTCCACGTCCAGCCGTCGTTTTTGTTGAAAACGGGAAAGCAACCCTTGTTGTAAAAAGAGAATCGTATGAAGATTTAGTAAGACTTGATTTGCCCATTAAATAGAAAAAAGCTGTCGCCAGGGCGACAGCTTTTCAACTTAATTATGAATTAATAAAATTCAACTTTGAGAATTGTCTAGCTCCAGCACCCTAGCGGCTAGTGTCCTTCGCTCTCCGCCCTACGATAAGTCAAGCACGAATGCGCCTCCGGCTCTTCGTGTTTCCTTTATCTCAGTTGGATCGCTCCAGGCCATACGCCGCTGACCAGGGCGCTTGCGCTTTTCCTATGAAAAAATTGATTTAATAGCGTCAATCAGCCAAATAAAAAATTGCTTTACTTTATCCAAAAATCCTTGCCCTTTTTCAGATTGAAGGAAGTTTGAAATCCGGTCTTTTGCTTTATTAAGCTGATCGCTCACCTGGTTCCAGTCAATGTTTAAATCCTTGAGCTTATTAAAAAAGTCAATCAGCCTTTGCATTTCTGCACCGGTAAGCGTAACATTTAAATCTTTTGCTGCCTGATCAATAATGTTCCGTAATTCCTCATCATCTTTCGGCTTGTTTTTGGCAATCTCTTCTTTTACTTTTGCAATTAATGCCGCGGCATTCTTTTCGCCAATGGAGTCTCCCAGTTTGGCTGTTTCCACCATCTCTTGATTCGCAGCCTGTTTTACTTCTTCCGGAATGGTTTTATCAGCAGAGATTTCATACGCTTTAATAATACCTGTTAAGGCAGCGGTTCCGGATACTGCAATCGGGGCAGTAATATAGATATTTGCATCTTTGACACCAGCTGTAATCAAGGCATTGACATACATTTCATCGGTAACCCAATTGATATTCTTTGTTTTTACCGTTATCCCTGAACCCTTTGGTGCAATCGTGATAGCTGACGATGAGATGGCCTTTGTACCTATAAAAGATTTGGATACGTATTTTCCTAAGTATTGATGTTCTTCCTGATTCGAAACGGTCACAGTCTGAACATCTTTCGACGCGCCCATTTCTTCTAATAGATTATTTTTTTGTTCTTCCGTTAAATTTTCACCCAATGTGACAATCATATCCCCCTCAGCCATGTCAGCAAAGCCGCGGATGGGATTGATAAGTACGAAAGTTAACAGAAGAAGAATCATTGTTTTTTTCATTGTTTGCCTCCTTGAAGTGGGAAAACATTTAAATTTTGTTAAAAGCCCTATTAATAATATAACCGAAATCCTTAATATAAACGAAAAAATGGATCCGGAAGTTTCATAGTTTTGGTAACTTTCATGAGAATATGCATCATTTGTAAGAGAAAATAGATTATTTTTGTGATTTAGTGTAGAATGGTGGTCAGGAAGGAACAGTTTTGGAGGAAAATTTTCCATGAAAAGAAATTGGGTTTTATTTAGTATCCTTATTGGCATTTCTGTTATTTGGGGAATAATCTACTGGATTTTTATTGCACCTAATCGATAGTAATATTTATATTTGATGATTGTCTTTTATTTATGTATGATTGGGATAAGTGAAACATAATAAATTCAACTACATATAATGAATAAATGTTTAGTAATTATTTATTTGGTAAAAATATACTATTGTTAAACCAGGGATTACATCGGTTTATTTAAAATAATGAGGGATCAAAATGTTAATTCGTTATAAGAAGACATTCGAAAAAATTGCCATGGGTTTATTATCCTTTATGCCAACTGAAAAGGACTTAAAGAAGCTCCAGCAAACCATAAAGGAATATGAGACTGAAGAGGATTGGCAGCTTTTTCTGTGGAAAGAAGAAGATATTATTGGGCTAATTGGCGTCCTTTATCAAAATGGTGCAAATGCCTTAGTGATCCAGCATATTTCGGTTAACCCATCCCACCGTTTTCAAGGCATAGGGAAAAAAATGGTGAAGGCATTGAGGGAAATGTATACAGATAAGGAAATCATTTCAAATGAAAACACTGCGGCATTTATTGAAAAATGCGATGTTTGCTAATTGGACTTTATAAAAAGGCGGAGAATAATATTATTCTCCGCCTTTCCGCATTTTTAAGGACTGGTGTCTCTCCTCGATAACACTAGTTCTATCTCTTAATTTATGACGATGAATGAGGCCGTTCTTAGAGAAATCACTTCCCTTTCCCCATAAAAATCCCTCTTGTACACAATATTTTCTGCATGTCTCCAAAAGGATTGGATCACAGATAGGCAAATCAAAGCTAGTATAGGCTCCTTCTTTTTCGATTGAGGATAAACGTTCTTTTATTAAATCGTTTAGGATCGATTGATCAAAGCCAAGTTTTATTAACCAGTCAGCCTGTTTGTCAAAAATCTTTAATGCTTTATCTAAAGTTCTCTTTGCCCCATTAAAATTACTTCTACGGTGATGGTAGGTGGAAACAGCTAATAAAATAAGACCGACCCAGATGGACGATTTGTTCTTAGAATCTGTCTTTTTCCAATATTCTTCAAGTACTTCATGACACTCAAAATAATCCCGATCACCATGAAAGTGGACTAAAAATTGGATATACTCTATTGGGTACAAGTGATCACCCCTTTTTGAACTATGTATATTTAGTTTAACATAATCGTGTTGAATCCTTAGAAAAAAACCCGTCAAGTGACGAGTTTTTTCCACTTCTCAAATTAATAGACCCAAGAAGCACCTACGATAATTAACAAAATGAATAAAACGACGATTAAAGCAAATCCGCCTCCAAATCCGCCATCCATATTAAAAACCTCCTACAAATTTATTGTCTTTTCCTTGTCATCATATGTAGGTGCATTGTCCATTGTTATGGGCAAACATCATATTTTGATAATTAAGCACGGTAAGGTTGATTTTTCTATTGGATTACCCGACTTGAATCCTCTATACTAATAATAGTTGTATTGCACGATAAACAAATTTTATTTATTAAGAATTTTGGTGAATGATAATGCCATATCAGGTAAAGATTGATGCGTTTGAAGGGCCGTTAGATTTGCTTCTCCATTTAATTAATCGGCTAGAAATTGATATATATGATATTCCCGTTGCCGAGATTACTGAGCAATACTTAATATATATTAAAACAATGAATGAGCTCCAACTGGATGTTGCCAGTGAATTTTTAGTAATGGCCGCTACATTACTCGTGATTAAGAGTAAAATGCTTTTACCAAAGCATGAGGAGGTTTTCCCTGACGAAGTTGATCCGGACATGACATTTGAGGATGATCCAAGGGACGAACTTGTTGAGCGGTTGATTGAGTATCGAAAATATAAAGAGGCAGCACATGACCTAAAAACAATGGAAGTAGAACGGGGGCTTATGTATACTAAGCCGCCTAGTGATCTTTCTGATTTTGCAAAAGAAAAACAGCCTGAAAAAACAGAGCTGAATGTCTCCTTGTATGATATGCTGGCAGCCTTCCAAAAGCTGCTGCGAAGGAAGAAGTTACAACGCCCGATGGCAACAAAAATTGCCCGACAAGAAGTATCGATTGAGAAAAGAATGACAGAAATTATGGTTGAATTAAGACAGCTTCAAGGTAGAAAAAACTTTAATGAATTATTTCCATATCCGGCAAAGGATCATATCGTCGTGACATTTCTGGCTATTTTGGAACTTATTAAAAGGAAAGTGATTGACGTTGAACAGAACGAAAACTTTGGAGATATCTTTGTAGAAGCTGTAAAGGAGGGGGCAGAAGTAGTTGGAAATAATTAATTGGGGCAGCATCCTTGAAAGTCTATTATTTGCAGCAGGAGACGAAGGGCTTTCGCTTAAGCAAATTGCAGAGGTTCTAGAAGTAGAGGAACTAAAAGCAAGTGAAATCATTGAGGATTTACTACAAGAATATGAACAAGCCAATAGAGGAATTATGATTGTCCAGCTTGCAGGAACCTTTCAGCTTGCAACAAAGAAAGAAAATGCAGCCTACTTAAAGAAGCTGGTCGATTCGCCTCATACGTCTGCCTTATCACAGGCTGCTTTAGAGACATTGGCCATTATTGCCTATAAACAACCGATTACCCGTGCCGAAATTGAGGAAATTCGTGGTGTAAAAACGGAGAGGCCCCTGCATACACTAGTCTCAAAGGTATTAATAAGAGAGGTTGGCCGGGCAGAAGGGACAGGAAGGGCATATTTATATGGAACAACGAAAGAATTTCTAGATTATTTTGGTTTACAAAGTTTAAAAGAACTCCCACAGCTTCCGGAAAAAGTGGAGGAAGAATTTATTCAGGAGGAAGCAGATCTATTTTTTGAGAAATTTCAGGAAACGATTAACTCCTAAACTACAATCTTGGAAAAGAATTTATGCTAAAATAAATATACGTTTTCAAAATAAATTTTTAGTGATCCAAGTAGACTGAAGCATTTCGATAAGGAGCGGGATTAAGTTGCTAATTAAAGAGTGTAAAGGATTTGAATTAGAAAAAGAAAAATCAAATACGTCTGAGGACTTTTTTAACAGAAGTGAAGTTACGTTCGTTGAAGACGGGGAGGAAAAAACGCTTCACGTTTTATATGTGAGGTATTTTGATCAAATCTTTCCTGAATTTACCCCATACCAGCAGGACCCAATTATTGTTCAAGAAGGAAATGAAGTGAAGTTTAGAGAAATCGTAGCACTTGTTTGTCTCTTGAAAAATCCAGGGCTGCGCAGTCGTAAACGCCTATATATTAATTCTAAACATGAATTTGCTTCCTGTTTTCAAGATATTAACTTTAATAAATTACCTGAAATATTGCTTGCTGTTAAACAAAATAATGGGTTTGAACTTCGTTCTGCCCTTGAGTTCATTCTGCAGCCGCAATAATCAAAGTTCGGGAAAATCCAGGGGGTAATTATGGGGAATACGTTGGTAAAATCACAGCTTTATGATGTAAAAGTTTTTTTAGCGAAATCAATTTTAACAATTGAAGATTTTTTAAATGAAACAACGATCGCAGAAATGAATTTAGAAAATGATGAAGACCGCAGCTACATTAAATTAATCTTTTCAAATTTACGGAAATTAGTTGTTTATAGCGCGGAAAATTTTGAAACATGCTCCATTATTTTGCAGAACGAACCGTTTCAAAAAGCGGCAGCGGAAAAAACACTCTATAAAATTTATCATCAATGTATTGAAGAGTTTTTCTCACCCAAAAATGATGCTTGGTTCGAAGATAGCAGATCTGCCTATACAGGCAGGAACTCCATTAAATTTTATCGAAATGTTTCGGAAAGTGTAGTACACCTCATCAAAAGTCTTGAAGGCGATTTCCAAAGAATTAGAGAAGAGCTTGAGTACTATGAAACAGATTATCGAACTAAAATGATTCAAACTAAATAAATGTAACCTAAGGCTGTCCTTTAAAAAAGGGCAGTCTTTCTCGTTCTTAACAAGTTCCATTCCTCATACCATTTAGGGTAGATTGCTTGAATAGCAAGAAGGATAATCGTTGGAAAGGGATGAGGATTCAATGGATCGTTTTAGCCGATATGTAAATGAATTATTTGACTGGAATGAGCAAATGAAACAATTTCTTCAATCAGAAAAAATTGGTCAAGACTCAGAATTGTGGGAAAAACTTGATGAATTTACTGAATTAATTGAAAGCACCGACCGAGAGTTATCAAGTGAAGAATTGTTCAGTCTTCAAGCAAAGGCCGAGAATATCCACGAGAAAATGGAAGATTACTTTAGAAGAAAGCAAGAAATCGGAAACATATGGATTGTAGAAAAAACACTCCCTCCTGGTGGTCATACCCTGCCGGAACTTCCTTACCCCTATAATGCTTTAGAACCTATTGTATCCGAAGAAATCATGAGACTGCACCACGATAAGCATCATCGTTCCTACGTTGACGGATTAAACAAAGCTGAACTTAATCTTAAAAAAGCTAGGGAAACCAATGATTTTTCATTCATTAAGCATTGGTCGCGAGAGCTTGCCTTTCACGGGTCTGGACATTATCTTCATACCATTTTTTGGAGAAATATGAGTCCGAACGGTGGAGGTGGCCCGGAAGGACTGCTTAAAGGAGAAATGGAAGGTTATTTTGGGAGCTTTGAAGCTTTTAAAAAACAGTTCTCTGAAGCTGCCAAACAAGTGGAGGGTGTGGGCTGGGCCCTATTGGTTTGGTCACCGAGAGCAAGGCATTTAGAGGTGTTGCAATCAGAGAGGCATATGCTGTTGACACAGTGGGATACAATTCCTCTGCTTGTTCTGGATGTGTGGGAGCATGCCTATTATCTCCAATACAAAAACAACAGAGCCGCGTACGTGGATCAATGGTGGAATCTAGTCAATTGGCATGATGTTGAAATGAGGTTTGAAAAAGCAGCAGATATAAAATGGCCTGCATTCTAGGGGCGTATCTACCTGGTAACTCGTCTAAAGATGAGTTTTCATTTTAAATTGGTCATATAAGAACTCGTCCCGCATAAACTTGTACAAAGCCTTAAGCTTTCAAGTAGACAGATAAGAAGGAGACGAGGTTAATCTAATGAGAATGATTTTAAAGCTAGTAACTATATCCCTCGTGATCTCACTATTCATTGTAAACATTCCTCAAAAGGCTGATGCCTCAATTGGAGTAAGTGCCACTAGCGCTGTGTTATTAGAGCAGAAAACTGGACGGGTCCTTTTTGAGAAGGATGCACACACAAAGAGAAGAATCGCAAGTATAACAAAAATCATGACAGCGATTCTCGCTATTGAATCTGGGAAAATGAATCAAACCGTAAAAGTGAGTGAACAAGCGACTCGTGCCGAGGGGTCATCGGTATATTTAAAGCCGGGTGAAAAAATCAAGCTGAACGATCTTGTCTATGGATTGATGCTGAGGTCTGGAAATGACACAGCTGTGGCAATCGCCGAACATGTAGGAGGAAGTTTGGATGGCTTTGTCTATTTAATGAATCAAAAGGCAAAGCAAATTGGGATGTATAATACCCATTTTGCCAATCCGCACGGGCTTGATGATCATGAAAATCATTATTCAACGGCATATGATATGGCCGTCCTAATGCGTTATGCGATGCAAAACAAAACCTTTCAAAAAATTTCTGGTACTAAGGTATATAAAGCCCCGAATTCAACAGAAAATTGGGACAGAGAATGGAAAAATAAGAATCGACTGCTCTCAAAATATAAATATTGTACAGGAGGTAAGACGGGCTATACAAAACGCGCGAAACGAACGCTTGTTACAACCGCGACAAAAGGGGATATGAATCTAATTGCTGTAACCTTGAATGGCCCGGATGATTGGAATGATCATATTTCCATGTACGAAGGCGGTTTTAAAGGATTTGATATGGCGGAAGTATTAGCGAAGGGGAAAATCGCTGGTGCAAAAAACAAATATTATAAAAATCAGTTATATGTAAAAAAATCAATTGTTTACCCTGCTACAAATGATGAAATGGATTTGTTTTCAGTTAAATATAAATTAGAAAAACCTAAGAAAAATTGGATGAGGACCAAAAATGAAGTAATTGTCGGAAAAGCAGTTGTTTATTTAGATGGTAAAGTTGTCCAGGAAACACCTATATACCTTAAGAGCCCTAAAGAAAAAAAGAAGAAAGGTCTGTTTGATTTTGTAAAAGAAATTTTTCTTTCGGTCATCGGTGTGAATGACAATGGTTAATTATATTTGGGTATTTATGACAATCATTGGAATTGTATTTGCTTTGATTAATGGAACAATGGAGGCGGTTAATAAGGCGGTTTTTGATGGTGCCAAAGAAGCGGTAACCCTTTGTATCGGCCTCATAAGTGTGCTAGTTTTCTGGCTTGGAATGATGCGGATTGCGGAAGAGTCAGGACTTCTTGAGAAGCTGTCAAAGCTTTTTCGTCCGCTTGTCAAAATATTGTTTCCTGAGGTCCCGCACAAACATCCGGCAATGGGATATATCTTGTCAAATATGATATCCAACATGTTTGGTTTAGGAAATGCAGCGACACCACTTGGGATCAAAGCGATGGAGGAGCTAAAAAAGTTAAATGGCGGGAAAAATGAAGCTAGCAGGTCTATGGTTACCTTTTTGGCAATCAATACTGCCAGCATTACCATTATCCCTACAACGGTTATTGCGATAAGAATGAATTATCATTCTGCTTCACCTACTGAAATCGTTGTACCAACCATAATTGCGACAATCCTATCGGCAATAGGGGCAGTGCTGATAGACCGTTATTTTTATTATCGCAGAAGCCGAAAAGGATGATCAAGTTATGGCCTTAATCTCTTATATATCGCTTACTTTTATTCCTTTGCTCATAGGGTTTATTCTTTTATATGGAACGTTTAAACGGGTACCAACCTATGAAAGCTTTGTCGAAGGTGGTAAAGAGGGAATCAAAATTGCTGTATCGATTATTCCCTTCCTTGTCGGCATGCTTGTCGCCATTTCCATTTTTCGCGCATCCGGTGCACTTGACGCCTTAATGAATTGGATTAGACCTATGATGAAGTCGATGGGAGTACCAGCTGAAATTATTCCATTGCTCGTTATTAGACCAATTTCAGGTACAGCTGCCCTTGGGATGACGAGTGATTTAATTGCTGTATATGGGCCTGATTCCTTTATAGGGCGGCTTGCATCCGTCTTGCAAGGAAGCACGGATACCACCTTTTACGTTTTAACCGTTTATTTCGGTGCCGTTGGGATTAAAAAAATGGGGGATGCCCTAAAAGTAGGACTCCTCGCAGATGTAGTGGGAATTATTGTATCTATTATCGTAGTATCCTTTATTTTTGGAACTAAATAGTTTTAAAGAGTATAGTATGTTCCATTTGGAACATGCTTTTTTATTTAAGATAAGAATGTATAAATTTCGACTTTGAGAATTGTCCAGCTCTAGCGCCCTAGCGGCGAGACGCCTTCGCTCTCCGCCCTACGATAAGTCAACATCGGTTCGCTCCGCTCACCGTGTTGTCTAGCTGCAGCGCCTAGGTGCTCGGGGTCATAAGCCAATCCGTCAAGAAGGTAAAGAACAACCTTCTCGCCGGCTTGGCTTATGCCTGTCGCCCCTGGGCAAGGCGCTTCCGCTTTTCTGCTTTCCTTTATCTCAGTTGGAGCGCTCCAGGCCATACGCCACTGACCAGGGCGCTTGCGCTTTTCTAATTTACTTTGAAAAGTGGAGAAATTGTGTCATAATTCATTAGGATAGAATTGTGAATAGGCTTCCTGAGTAAATAGGGAACATTTCTATTTACTTAAGGGTTTCTTTATATCCGGAAAAATTTTGAGGTGAATTGAATGGAAAGATTACAAAAAGTAATAGCTCGCGCGGGCATTGCTTCAAGGAGAAAATCCGAAGAATTAATCAAAGAAGGCAGAGTAAAAGTGAACGGAAAAGTTGTTACAGAGCTTGGAATGAAGGTTTCTCCTTCTGACAAGGTAGAGGTAAATGAAATACAGATTGAGAAAGAAGAGCCTGTCTATTTTCTTTTATATAAACCCAGAGGTGTTATTTCAAGTGTTAATGATGAAAAGGGCAGGAAGGTTGTAACTGATTTTTTTTCACAGTTTAAAGGAAGAATTTTTCCTGTCGGACGCCTTGATTATGATACCTCAGGATTGTTGTTATTAACAAATGATGGGGAATTTGCCAATTTGCTCATGCACCCAAAGAATGAAATAGACAAAGTGTATGTCGCGAAAATAAAAGGAATTCCATTAAGAGAAAACCTAAGGAAATTGGAAAAAGGGATCCGTCTTGAGGATGGTAAAACGGCACCTGCTAAAGTCAAGCTGCTATCTGCAGATAAAAAGAAGCAAACAGCAATCGTCGAGATTGCCATTCATGAAGGACGAAATCGCCAGGTCAGAAGAATGTTTGAAGCCATTGGGAATGAAGTAATGAAATTAAAGCGTGAACGATATGGTTTCTTGACATTAAACGGGTTAAAAGCAGGGGAAGCAAGAGAATTGACTCCACATGAAGTAAAGCAGCTAAGGGCTCTTGCAATGGACGTTTCAAAGAAAAATTCATAAATTCGTCACAATTGCTTTCCTCCGTTAGCACTATGCCAGTATTAGAAAGTGCTATAATTTAAGACAAACTGTGTCATGTGTTTCATTTTATTGGAGGTTTTTGTATGAAAAAACGGCGATTAGTCATTCGATCGATTATTTTACTTGTACTTGGAGCTGCCGTTGCCTATTCGCTTTATGCTAATCTTACAAAAGATAAAAAACAAAAAGTTGCGGTAGGAGAAATCGCACCTGATTTTGCCTTAGTCGATATGCAGGGAAACAAGCATCGTCTTTCTGATTATCGTGGGCAAGGTGTGTTTTTAAATTTCTGGGGAACCTGGTGCCCTCCTTGCAAAAAAGAAATGCCCTATATCAATAATCAATACCATCAGTATAAAGACAACGGAGTACAGGTTTTGTCTGTCGATATTCAGGAGCCCGAGCTTGCTGTTAATCAATTTGCGGAACGTCTTAAACTAGATTTCCCGATTATGATTGATAAAGATAAAGAAGTCATGAATGTTTATGGTGTGGATCTGCTTCCGGCAACATTCTTAATTGATAAAGACGGCAAAGTGGTGGAATATAATACCGGAGAACTGACGGAATATAAGGTTAAGGAGTTTATGGAGAAAATAAAACCTTAAGGGATTGTAGGGAGTTTTAAATAATGAAAGATGTAAAATGTGAATGCGGGCATGTGAATCCGCATGGAACCGTGTTATGTGAAGCCTGTGGAAAAGTGCTGGATGAAAAAGAAAAGAATAATAAAGAACTTCTTGACATGCGCTATGAGGGAAGTGCACGCCGCTCACAAACATATAGTAAAACCTTTATTGATAAAATCTGGAATTTCTTTTCCTCGGTAAAGGTCGGTGTTTGGCTGATTATTATTACTTTGCTTGCTTCCATTCTTGGAACCATTCTTCCGCAGGAAATGTACATTAACCTGCCTGCAGATGTCTATTATGAGCAGGAGTATGGCTGGTTTGGAAAATTATATTACCAATTAGGCCTGCACGATTTGTATGGTTCATGGTGGTACTTACTACTAATTGCCATGATTGGTATTTCTCTTGTAATTTGCAGTCTTGACAGGGTAGTCCCTTTATATAAGGCATTAAAAGCACAACGAGTCACAAGACATGAAGGATTTTTAAAGCGTCAACGTGTATTTGGTGTGAATAAGAACGTTGATGAAAATGATTTTATAAAAATTAAAGAGCATTTAAAGCAGAGACGCTATCGTATCCGCGAAGAAAATGGCGATTTGTTAGCTGAAAAAGGTCGTTTTTCCCGTTGGGGCCCGTATGTAAACCATGTAGGCTTAATTATCTTCTTATTTGGCGGAATGCTGCGTTTTATTCCCGGATTTTATGTGAATGAGAACTTATGGGTAAAGGAAGGAGAAACGGCTGTCATCCCGGAAACAGGTGAACGGTTCTACCTCCAAAACAACCAATTTATTTTGCAGCACTATGATAAAAATAAAGATAAAACGTTTGAAAAAGCGATTGAGCAGGCTGGTGAGGTCGTTAAGAATTACCAATCCAACGTTTTATTATACGAACGAGTTAGTGAAAATCTTCCTGGAGAGAAACCGAAACTAAAAAAAGTAAAGGAATATAAGGTTCGTGTGAATCATCCTTTATCCTTTAATGGTTATTCTGTTTTCCAATCCTCATTTAGAAGTGAACTAAAAGCGATGACCTTTATGCTGACGAATAAAGATTCTAATCAGACTTTTGGAGAGATAAGAATTAACCTTGAGGATCCAAAGGCCAAATATGATCTCGGTAATGGCTACTCTGTGAAAATTCTTAATTATTTTCCAGACTTTGAATTTGACAAAAATAAGGAGCCTTCTACTAAATCGCGAGTACCCAACAATCCTGCCTTTGTTTTTGAGATGACTTCTCCCGATAAAGCGAAACCGGAAACTAGTTTCGTAGCCATCAAACAAACCATTGAGCCATTTGGCGATAATACTTTAAAGATGGCATTTAAGGGAATTGAAACCAAAAATGTTTCTGGATTTACTGTCCGTAAAGATTCATCCTTATGGGCGATAATTTTAGGCGGTATCATATTTATGATTGGTGTCATCCAAGGAGCCTATTGGAACCATCGCCGGATTTGGGTGCAAAATAAAAATGGGCAAGTTTGGATTGCTGCCCATACTAATAAAAATTGGTATGGCTTAAAACGGGAAATTGAAACAGTTTTGACAGACACGAAGCTTAACATCCCAGATGATCAGCTTCAAGGGGAAAATACGGACAAGGAGGGCGTCTAGTTGGCAACATTAAGTAGTAATTTATTGTTTATTGCGTTTATTCTTTATTTAGTTGCAACCCTGTTTTACGGTGGGTCCATTAAAGCGAAGAAGGACATAAATGAAAAGAAGGGAACCAACAGGTGGGGAACAATTGCAGTATTTTTAACGATTGTCGGTTTTATTTCCCAGCTTGGTTATTTTATCACCAGATGGATTGCTGCTGGCCACGCTCCAGTTAGTAATATGTTTGAGTTTACGACGTTTTTCGGAATGGCTCTTGTTGGTGCATTTATTGTTATTTATTTTATTTACCGAACAACCTTACTTGGATTATTTACAATGCCTGTAGCCATCTTGGTTATTGCCTATGCAAGTATGTTTCCTAAGGAAATAACTCCGTTAATACCGGCATTACAGAGTTATTGGCTTCATATCCATGTTACCACTGCGGCACTTGGGGAAGCCATCCTGGCGATCAGCTTTGCAGCAGGGCTTATCTATCTGGTTAAAGCAATCGATCAGACAAAATCGAACAAACGAACCTTTTGGCTGGAATCGGTCATGTTTTCATTAGTTGCGGTGCTTGGATTTGTGGCTGTATCATCTGTATTTTCAGGGATTGGTTATCATGAGAAATTTAATTGGACTGATAAACATGACAATCAGACCGTTGTGGAATATACAATGCCTGCTATTACCGGACCGCATGAAGGGGAATTACTGACAAAAGATGGATTTAAGCCGTTAATTGAAATGCCGGCTTTTATCAATGCAAAAAAAATGAATACGGTAATTTGGTCATTAATGGCTGGCCTTATACTTTATGGCCTAATCAGATTAATCTTAAGGAAACGGATTGCAGCGGCACTTCAGCCACTTGTAAAAAATATTAAGCTGGACTTTGTTGATGAGATTAGCTATCGATCAGTGTTAATTGGCTTTCCGGTATTTACACTGGGAGCACTTATTTTTGCGATGATTTGGGCGCAAATGGCATGGTCACGGTTCTGGGGCTGGGATCCAAAAGAGGTTTGGGCGCTTATTACTTGGCTATTTTATGCCGCGTTTATGCACTTAAGGCTTTCCAAAGGCTGGCATGGTGAAAAATCAGCATGGCTTGCCGTAATTGGCTTCGTGATTATCATGTTTAACCTTGTTGCTGTTAATTTGGTTATCGCCGGCCTTCATTCATATGCAGGTTAATTTATTTGTATCAATATTTAATTTTATAGCCTTCACTTTTTAATAAGTGAGGGCTTTTTTCAAACAAAAGAAACGAATAAATGATGAAAAATGACGTTGTCAAATTATTGACACTTTTTATATGAGTAATTACCGTGAAAATATAGAAAAAAGCAATACCATTTTGTACAATAAACTTCATGGGGGGATTAATAATGGAAAAAGACGTGAAAATTTTAGTTGTGGATGATGAAGAAAGAATTCGCCGCTTATTAAAAATGTATTTAGAGCGTGAAGAATATATGATTGATGAAGCAGAGGATGGGAACGAGGCATTAGCAAAAGCATATGCAAATGATTATGATGTTATTCTCCTTGACTTAATGATGCCTGGTAAGGATGGAATTGAAGTTTGTCGTGAATTAAGAGAAAAAAAGGCTACTCCTGTAATCATGCTAACCGCCAAAGGTGAGGAAATCAACCGTGTTCAGGGGTTTGAAGTCGGGACGGATGATTATATTGTCAAACCATTCAGCCCACGGGAAGTAGTTCTGCGTGTAAAGGCCCTGTTAAGAAGATCTTCACAAACAAGCTACTTGCAGACCGAAACTACAACAAAGGATGTCATTGTATTCCCGCATTTAACAATTGACAATGATGCCCACAGGGTTTCCGCTGATGGCAAAGAGGTCAGCTTAACACCTAAAGAGTATGAATTGCTTTATTTCCTGGCAAAAGCACCGGATAAGGTGTTTGACCGCGAACAGTTGCTGAAGGAAGTTTGGCATTATGAATTTTTCGGTGATTTACGGACAGTTGATACGCACGTAAAACGTCTCCGTGAAAAATTAAACAAGGTTTCTGAACAGGCTGCAAAAATGATTGTAACGGTTTGGGGAGTTGGCTACAAATTTGAGGTCGTAAATGAATGACCTTTTTACGAAGTGTTGTAGGTAAACTTTGGTTTACTATCCTTTTATTAGTATCATTTATTCTGTTTATCTTAACAGTTATGCTCCTAGAATTTTTCCAAAATTATAACATTGAACAAACAAAAAAAGACTTAACCAATACAGCAGAAAAAATTGCCTATGTCTTGGAGGAACATCCCGATAAATTGTCACTTGGTTTGGAAATTTCCTGGGAATTTGTCGATGATGTAACAAAAGTAGTTGTTGTTAAAGGTGAAGATGAAGTCTACTATTCTCCAAATACCGAAAAGGCAAAAAAATTATCGATCGAAGATATTAAGAGTGACCCAGACCTAGTACAAATATTTCATAACAACAAAACGGTTGAAAAAGTTTCGAACCTTTCCAATAGTTACGGTAATCAGGATGCCAGTTATTCCATTATTGGTGTACCGTTGCATCTACCGGGTGAAAAAAGTGGTGCTGTATTTATTTATCAATCACTAGAAGCTATGCAAGAAACATCTCATAACGCAACTAAATTTATTTTGCTTGTTGCAGGTGTTGCCATTATTCTAACAACAATCTTTGCCTTCTTTTTGTCGACAAGGATTACAGCCCCTTTAAGAAAGATGAGGGAGGCGGCATTTGAAGTGGCGCGGGGGAAATTCGATACGAAAGTCCCGATCCTAACACATGATGAAATTGGGGAGCTGGCAACGGCCTTTAATCAGATGGGCAGGCAATTAAAGTTCAATATGAATGCCCTTAGCCAGGAAAAAGAACAGCTATCAAGTATCTTAAGCAGTATGGCTGATGGGGTAATTACTTTTAATCGGGATGGTACAATTCTCATTACGAATCCTCCAGCAGATCGATTTCTGCAATACTGGTATTATGAAAAAGGGGGATTTGGCTCCGATTCGGAGTCTATTCCTACGCAGGTAATGGAACTTTTTCAACAGGCAGTAGATACAGAAAAAGAACAAATTGGTGAAATATCCCTTCAAGGACGTCATTGGGTCATATTGGTTAGTCCGCTTTATAGCAACCAATTTATTCGTGGAGCTGTAGCCGTTCTAAGGGATATGACAGAGGAACGGCAATTGGATAAGATGAGGAAAGACTTCATTGCCAATGTTTCACATGAACTTAGAACACCTATTTCCATGTTACAAGGATACAGTGAAGCGATTGTAGATGATATTGCCGAATCACAGGAAGAAAAGAAAGAAATGGCAAAGGTCATCTATGACGAATCACTGCGAATGGGCCGGCTTGTAAATGAGCTTCTTGATCTTGCACGAATGGAAGCTGGACATATTCATCTATCAATGGAAGATGTGGACATTTCCCCTTTCATCAATCGAATTATCCATAAATTTCAGGGGTTGGCAAGAGACAATGACATTTTATTGCATGCGGAAATAGAAAATGGTGTTTCAGCGTTTTTGTTTGACCCAGATCGAATTGAACAAGTTTTAACGAATTTAATTGATAATGCAATTAGACATACACCAAAAGGTGGAGCTGTTACATTAACAATCACTTCTGAAGAAAAGGGAGTTAGGATGGAAGTTAAAGATTCTGGCTCCGGCATACCTGAAGAGGACTTACCATTCGTTTTTGAGCGCTTTTATAAAGCAGATAAAGCAAGAACACGCGGAAGAGCGGGAACAGGATTAGGGTTGGCAATTGTGAAAAATATTATTGATGCCCATCGCGGCCATATTTCCGTTCAGAGTAAAATGGATCTTGGAACGACATTTTCCTTCTTGCTTCCACGAAAAAAGTAAAATAAACATTTATTTTGCCGATTGTTCTTGATTCACGGGGAACATTTAAAAGCGAAAGCGTCTTGCCCAGGGGCG